>CALGRC010000089.1 GCA_937959315.1 uncultured Clostridia bacterium
CAACTAGCAGGGCTGCAAACAAACGGTTCAGCATGCGTTCAATCCTCCAATACCAAAATATTTTCAAACGCACCCACATCCATATTGGTGAGCAGCGTACTTAATTCAATGGTTTTTTCCCCGCCAGCCGGCACAGTAACCGACAGCAGCTTCTGCGTCTTAATCTGTGCCAGCGGCAGTTCACGGTCATCATAAAAGGTGGTCTTGAGCTTAACCTGCTCCCCGTTCCCGTCGTGCAGGTCGTAACGCACAATGACACCCGAAATGGTAGACAACTCGTATGCAACCGTGCGGTCGCGGCTGCCATTGTTGCGGAAGGTGATGGTGTGGCTGGTGGTCACACCATAATTTTGCAGGTTGCAGGCAGCATTTTGCGAATTGGGGCCTTCCACCGCATATAAATTTGTATTGAGCTTGTCCTGCGGCATAGTACCATCCGCCCCCTGCTGGGCCGATGTTGTAAACGGGTCAAAATACCACCAGCGGTTGCCGTCCTGGAAATCAAACGCCAGCACATCCGACTCCGCCGGCTGCGCTGCGCTGTATTCGTTGCGCTGTGGATTAAACCCGGTAATCCAGGTATCCGCCTGATAGCCGTTGGGATAGTACTGGTTAAAGGTACGCACCTTGAGCCGCTCGCCGGCCTGCATGGAATCATCCAAATCAAACACAATATCCGCATGTACTTCTGGCAGGCTTTTTGCTACGCCGTTAAACTGCAAATATTGATGCTCGGTAAAGGTAAACAGCGTCCACCCGTTTTCCCATAAATCATCCTGGTCTTCCAGTTTTAAAATGATTTCCCGCATGCCATCCCCCTGCAAAAAGGCAGGGTCAGCCAGCACCAAATTGCGCAAGGTGGAAAAATCCTCCCAGAATTCAAAAAAATACCTACCGTTTTCCCGGCTGATAAACCACTTCCAATAGGCCTCTTTTTCCTCTTTGGTACCAAATTTGCCGCGCGCCTCGTACTGGTAATCATTGGGTTTTGCGGCGCGGATATTGGTGGTTGCCGCCTCGTCATGGAAAGCCGCCAGGCTGAGCGTCAGCGGCGCGCCTGTCACCGTAAACCGCATAACCAACGCATAACTGGCCGGCGCCATATCGGATGTATAATAGGTGCCCAGCCGTTTACGCAGGCCATTGTGCTCCAGCAGCCACCTGCCTTCGCCCGACCCTACCGTCACCGTTTCACTGTGCTGTTTTGGTGCATATGATTCATAATATTCCCCCGGCCGGGTAGGATTTTCATAGTATCCGGCCTGGCTGTATCCCGTTTCTGGGTCATACCCCGTCACCGACAATCCCAGGTAGTCCATCCATGCCGCCGTTGAATTATAACCAGCGCCCAAATAATTATCGGCATCCTGAAAATCAGTCGTTTTGATACCAATGCTTTCTATTTTTAATTGGGATGGTTCCCCCGATGGATTGTAGGCTTCCAGATCTACAAAAAAGGGCAGCAGGCTATGGGTATTGGTAAATACGCCGTAAAACACACACTCGCCTGAGACATGATCAACTTGCATGAGCTTGGCATTTCCCAAAGCAGGATCTAACAAATCCTGCTCGGTAATGTACTCTGGATTGTTAAAATAAATATAGCTGCCGCCGCCCACTGGCTGGTATACAATATCCCCCGGCTGCTTTTGGCGGGTATTTACCGCATGTAGCTTACTGTCGCTGCTCAGCAGCACGCCGTTTTCATATACCTGTACCGTTGTGCGCCACAGGCTATCCAAATCCTGCAAATAGAGATTCCCAACCGTTGCCAGCTGATCTGTCACGCCCGGTTCCAGCACCACACGGGTTTTGGCTTTTTCCACCTCGCCCGGGTATTGCGCCAGGCCGGCAGATATCACCACATCAAACGCCTGCGCGGTTTGCAGGCCTGTTTGCCGGCTGACATAAAAGGACAGCACATTGGGGCCTGCATACGCACCATTCCCCTGGTTATACCGGATATCTGACACCGAAACCATACGCTTTTCAAACGGCGCCGGGGCCGCCCCAACCGCCTGCACAAATAACGCCAGCAACACAACCAGGCAAGCAGCCGCCAGTTGCCATCGTTTTTTCCCTCTGTAACCCAATTGTTTCACCTCTAATACAAAATAACTCTGCTTCCGATTATATAGAAAACCGCCGTTTGCTGTCAACCATCCTGGAAAAGAATTCATCATTTTGTAATCTTGCCCACCTATTTCCCGTTATCCCAAATTGCCCGGCCGGTACCCATCCGTCCCGCCGTCTCGGCTGCTGCCTGCAGCGTCCGCTCCCGCGCCTGCACAGGCACATGCACAATCCCTAGCCGCACCCCTCCCATTTGTACTATTTCATCCACCAAGCCATACCGGACGGCAAACGTATCATCGTCCACATCCGGCAGCCGGAACCCCTGTCTGCCCATTTGTTTCCCCTCCTATCGCCAGCATATGCGCCGCCCCGGCTGTCCCATTCCATGCCGCATCGTTTTCCAGCATGTTTTGAAAGGTAGGGCGATATACTGGTAACAGATATTTTTCCAATGGAGGGGTTTTTTTGGAAGCGATCACTGCTGCCCTGTACCTGCGCAAATCGCGGGCCGAAGAGCTAGCCCGGCCCACAGAAGACACTGTTGCCAAACACAAAAGCAGGCTGCTGGAATTTGCCGCAAAACATCAAATTACCGTGACCGATATTTATGAAGAAGTGGTGAGCGGGGAGTTTTTATACACCCGGCCCAAGATGCTGGAACTGTTAAGCAAGGTGGGCGAAGGGGCGTACCAGGCGGTGCTGTGTATGGAAATTTCCCGCCTGGGGCGGGGCGGCATGGCAGACCAAGGGATCATCCTGGACACTTTCAAGGCCAGCGGCACTAAAATCATCACGCCTGCCAAAACTTATGACCTCAACAACGATTGGGACGAGGAATACACCGAATTTGAAACCTTCCTGTCCCGCCGGGAACTCAAAACCATCAAGCGCCGCCTGCGCACGGGCTTAGAACAAAGCATCAAAAACGGCGCCTATGTTTCTAACCCGCCGTATGGCTACGACAAAGCTACCATTGAGAAGCTGCCTTCCCTCATCATCAATCCGGCTGAAGCGGAATTTGTACGCATGATATTTGACCTTTATGTTAATCAGCAGATGGGCTGCCAATCGATCGGGCGCTATATTTCCAGCCTAGGCGCCAAGCCCAAGCGCGGCGGCTCCTTTGGCCCATCAGCCATCCGGAAAATTTTACAAAACCAGACCTACATAGGCAAAGTAGTATGGAACCGGCAGCACTACAGCCGGTACAGCGACCATGGCGCCATCCGGCAAACCGTCCGGCCCAACGAGACGCAGAACTGGATTGTCGCAGACGGCCTGCACGCGCCTATCATTGGCGAAAAGACATTTCAGGCGGCGCAGGAAATTATGGCGCGGCACAGCAACCCGCCGGTACCAAAATATAAGGGATACGCGGAAACCAATCCGCTTGCAGGCCTTTTGATCTGCCGGAAATGCGGGCACAAAATGCAGGCGCGCTATTTTCAAAAGGCCGGCCGGCAATATATCTTATGCACCACCCCCGGCTGCTGCAAAAGTACACCCCTCTACTTGGTGGAAAACGCCGTCATCCAATATCTGCACCCCATCTTAAGCACATTGCCCGTCAGCCTGCCAACCGGCCCGGAAAGGCCCGCTGTCCAGCCGCTCATCCAGGCAGCCCAGCGCGATTTATCTGCTGCACACGCGCAAAAAGAACGGCTGTACGACCTATTAGAGCAAGGGGTTTATGATGCGGCAACCTTTGCGGCGCGCAGCCGCCTGCTAGAGGAAAAAACAGAGCAGCTCACTGCCGCCTTATCAAATTTACGCCGGCAGGAACGCGCACAGCCAACCCTACCGGCCCTGCCAGTACAAACCGTACTGGAAGCCTATCAAACCGCCTTGCCGTACGAAAAAAACATGTTGCTCAAAACAATGATTGACCACATGGTATACTACAAAGAAAAAACGGCTAAAACAGAGGAATTTGAGCTGGAACTGCATGTCAGGCTATAGCCGGACAAATTTTTTCTATAACCAATACACTGTCCTTCTCTGCAAGCGTCATAGACCTTGTTGGTTTGAATGCATACACTGTCTTTGCCGCCGATGCCGGAGCCGGCACCCGACGCGGCGCCATTGGTGTGGCCGCTGTTGCAGCCGGAAGCCAATTTTTCGCTCATGATAATTCCTCCTATTACAAATATAGAGTACCTGCATTACCATAGTATGAGCCTTTTCCCATTTGTGTGAATCGGGATATAAAAAAACAGGGGCTTTAGAAAGCCCCTGTTTTTTCCCGCTTCTACAGCAAACTTTTCCTGCGCACAAACGGCGCAGAAAATTCCATGTGCTTGTATACGTCCAGTTTTTTCCCATCCACCAAAAACTGAACTTGCTCCACATTCGGCAATTCAGTTAAAGAATTGACAATGGAATACACCGTCATTTGCTCTGCCGCTGTCCCGCCGGAATGTTTTGTAACAAATTCGCCCGATAGGTTCACAAAACAAATCCCCTCCTGGGTTTCTACCGACAATACCTTTGTTTCAGCCGGCACTGTCCGAAGATGCTCGCTGTCTTCCGGCCCCTTGATAAGCTCCAGCACCACCGTTTTTTCCAAATTATTTTCCACCACTGTCACCCGGCGGTCTTCCGGTACCAGCTTTTCGGCCTGGGCATCACTAAAATACAGCCGCACTGTCTTGATCTTTTCCGTTGCGCCGTTTTGCTGCGGGTTAACAACAATATCATCCTTCCCCAGCGCGCCAACCGGGTTGCCATTGGCATTTGTCAGCTCTATCCCATCTACAAACAGCTTTACCTTATCAATGCCTTCAATATCGCACAGCGTATTGACAATGGAATACCGCGCCAGCAATTCAGCAGTATCCTCGTTTTGATAATATTCTTTTGACAGATTGACCGACGCCACCCGGTCGGCCACCTCTAAAGCAAGGAGCTCTGTCCCGGCAGGGATGACAGCAACTGCCCCATTGCCAGCCGGCCCTTTGAGCAGCTCCTCCATCACTAGATTTGGCACGTCTTCCCGGCTAGCTGCCTGCACCATCCGTTCTTCCGTCACCAGCTTGTTTTTTTCAGCATTGGCAAAATATAAACGATACCCTGTTCCCGCCTGCTGCGCCCCGTTACCACCACACGCCGCTAATCCTACTGCGGCAATCATCAAAGCCCCAAGCAGGGCAATCAAACGCTTCATCATGCCTTCCTCCCGACAAAAAAAGTCCGGGTATAGTATACCACATATATTTTACAAATGTATGAATATTTGTTACATTTATATGAATGGCCTGTCACTCAGCTAATGGAAGCACAATTTTAAACTCACTGCCCAAATTGGGTTCGCTATTCACCTCAATATGGCCGCCGTGCAGTTCCACTACCGATGCGGCTATGGACAGCCCCAGCCCCGTCCCGCCGGTATCGCGCGCCCGGGCCTTGTCTACCCGGTAAAACCGGTCAAAGATACGCTCTTTGTCCTCCTGCGTAAAGCCCACGCCATTATCCCGCACAGTCACCACTGCCGCGCCGTTTTCCTTTTCCAGTAACACGTCTACCCTGCCATATTCCCGGGTATATTTGATAGCATTGTCGCAAATGTTATAAATACCCTGCCACAGCCGGTCGGCATCCATCATCATGTATACGTCGCTTTCGGCCTGCACACAAAGCGTAATATTATCCCGTTCTGCCAGCGGCCGCAGATTCCGTACAATATCCTGCACCAAATCTTTTAAGTTGGCCAGTTCAAAATGCTTCCCTTCCGCTTCCTGCACGGTATCCATCCTGGTAATATACAGCAGCCGGTTGACAATCCGGTTTAAACGGTCCACTTCGTTGGTAATATCGGTTAAAAATTCCCGTACCTGCCCCATTTGGATATCCGGCGTCTGGATAATGGAATCGGCCATCAGTTTGATAGAACTGAGCGGCGTTTTCAATTCGTGGGAGGCATTGGATACAAACAAGGTTCGTTTTTCTTCCAGCGCCGAAAGCTGTTCGCGCATGTTGTTAAACGCTTCCCCCAGCCGGGCAATTTCATCATGCCCCTTAATTTCCAGCTTCTCATCCAAAATACCGTCGCTCATGGCAGTAATTTTCTTCGTAAACTCCACTACCCGCCGGGTCATAAAGTTGGCGACAACAAAAATGATCAGCCCAACCAAAAAACCAATCACAACAAACAACAACAGGATATCTTTGGTAACCGCTGATATAAAATCGTTGATTTTTCTGGAACTGTATACGATATTCACCGCACCAACCACCTGCCCGTCCTCCAAAATGGGGGCTGCAGCGTCCAGCACCATCACATGGTCGTCTTCATTTTTATATTCCTGATAGCCTTCTTTGCCAGAAAGCGCCGTTAACACCGTTTGCTTCACCTGCGCCTTGCCCAGAAGGTTCTTATTATTCTGCGAGTCGAACAATGCGACAGAATCTTTGTTGACAATCATGACCCGTTCCCGTTCGTCCAGCTTTAAACTTTGCAAAAAGGAATTAAAGCTCTTGTATACCACCGTATTATCCTCGCTGATATAGTCCCCGGCAAAACTGGATATCATATTTGCCATGGTGGTTACATTGACCTTTTCATCCATATACAAATAACTGCTCATGGAATTGACAACATAATATCCAAACAGAAACAGCGTCAGCAGCATAATCAAAAAATAAGTCAGCACCAAACGGGTGGTAATGCTGTCACACTTAATCAGCCATTTCTTTAAAATAATAACCAGCCCCCCATTTGGTCAGGATATACCGCGGTTCCGCCGGCGTCGGCTCAATTTTTTCCCGCAGCCGCCGGATGTGGACATCGACTGTCCGCGCATCGCCCGGATAGTCGTATCCCCAAACCATGTCCAACAGGTTTTCCCGGCTGTACACCTTGCCCGGATTGCAAACAAATAAATCCATCAAATCGAATTCTTTGCTTGTCAGTTCGGTCCTTTTCCCGGCAATGGTCACGGTACGCTGGTTATAGTCCAGGCTGATATTGCCCATATGCAGTTTGGACTTATCCCCCGTGCCGCCCACCGGTGTTACCCTGCGCATAATAGCCTTAACGCGCGCCTTGAGTTCCAAAATATTAAACGGTTTGGTAATATAGTCATCCGCCCCATACTCCAGCCCCATAATCTTATCCATATCCTCGGTTTTGGCCGTCAGCATGACAATGGGGATATTGGAAAACTCACGGATTTTCTGGCAAACCGTCAGCCCGTCTACCTTTGGCAGCATCAAATCCAAAATAATAAGGTCTAAGCTTTTATCGTGTGCCATCCGGATGGCTTCTTCCCCGTCATACGCCGCTTCCACCGTAAAGCCCTCTTGCTCAAAGTTAAATTTGATCCCTTTTACCAGCAATTTTTCATCATCTACAATCAGGACTTTCATCCCTTTGCCCCCCTCTATTCTACCGTTACATACGGTTTCATATCTGCAAATTTTTTCTCGCCGATTCCGGATACATTCATCAATTCCTCAATCTTGTCAAACCCGCCGTATGCCTCACGGTAACTGATAATCCGTTCTGCCGTGACCTCTCCGACGTTAGGAAGCTGCATAAGCTCTGCTGCCCCGGCAGTATTGATATTCACTGGCTGTTCCGGCGCCTTTTTGCCGGACGATTGCCCTTCCGGCAAATCTACCGGCGCGTTGTCCGACGAACCTACCACCACTTCATCGCCGTCCGACAGCGGCTGATCCAACAGCGCTGGGTCAATATATGCCTGGCCAGTGGCGCCGCCCGCTGCATAAAGGGCGTCGCTATACCGCCCTTCCTCCGGAATCTGATACACCCCCGGCTCTTCCACCTCGCCCGACACCGTCACCTGAATGGTCCCTCCGCTGCCGCCCGCGTCAATCTGCATACCGCCGTCCGCTGTATTTTCCGCCGTCCGCGCTTGGTTCAGCACATAGCTCCCAGCCCCTGCCAGGATACCAATAAGCGAAAATAAGATGATCCATTTGGTAAATGAATGTTTCATTTTCCATCCCTTCCGTACTTTTGCTGATATGGGTTCCTTCCTATCCATCATACAACAGAATGTACGAAAAGTCTACCAAAAAATGCACATTTCAACAAATTTCGTCAAAAAAAGACGGATGCTATCTCCGCCTTTTTCCATTATTCCAAAAAGTCCTTGAGCTTTTTGCTCCGGCTGGGGTGCCGCAGCTTGCGCAGCGCTTTGGCCTCTATCTGCCGGATACGCTCCCGCGTCACTTTAAATTCGCGCCCCACTTCTTCCAGCGTCCTGGCCCGGCCATCGTCCAAACCAAACCGCAGCCGCAAAACTTTTTCTTCCCGCGTAGTCAGTGTCCCCAGCACGTCCATCAGCTGCTCTTTCAGCAGCCGGAACGCTGCCATCTCAGACGGCGCAGGCGCATCGCTGTCTGGGATAAAATCCCCCAAAATGCTGTCCTCTTCCTCGCCAATCGGGGTTTCCAGCGACACCGGCTCCTGCGCAATTTTCATAATCTCGCGCACCCGGTCCTCGTTCATATTCATTTCCGCCGCAATTTCCTCCACATGCGGCTCACGTCCTTTTTCCTGCAAAAGCTGGCGGGATACCCGAATCAATTTATTGATGGTTTCCACCATATGCACCGGAATCCGGATGGTACGCGCCTGATCGGCAATGGCGCGGGTAATGGCCTGCCGGATCCACCAAGTGGCATAGGTGCTAAACTTATACCCCTTGGTATAATCAAATTTTTCCACCGCCTTAATCAGCCCTAGGTTGCCCTCCTGAATCAGATCCAAAAACAGCATCCCACGGCCCACATAGCGTTTGGCAATGGATACCACCAGCCGCAAATTCGCTTCGGCCAGCCGTTTTTTGGCCGCTTCATCCCCGTGCCCCATCCGCTCGGCCAGTTCAATTTCTTCCTGTGCCGAAAGCAGCGGTACCTTGCCGATTTCCTTCAGATACATCCGCACCGGGTCATCTAAGCCAACCCCTTCCGGCACCGAAAGATCCAATTCCTCTTCTTCCTCTTCCTTTTGGATTTCCGCAAGCTCCCGGTCTAAATCTTCCACCAGCTCAATGCCGCTCTGTTCCATTTTTTCATAAATATGGTCAATTTGTTTGGGGTCCAGCTCGATTTCCGAAAGCGCATCCATAATTTCTTTATAGCTCAGGACACCTTTTTTCTTCCCCGTTTCAATCAAATTACGGATGATGCGTTTTTTGTCCTCGCCAGTCAAGGGGGGCGTCTGGTTGGCGGGCTTGTTTTGCTTCCCGCCCTGTTTTCCTGCTTCTTCTTTCATTTGTTTACTCCTTTCCTGCCGATTGCTCCGTCCGTTTTATCCCTTTTGCCTGTAGGATTTGATTGAGTTTTTCCAAATCCCCGTCCTGCTGCCCGGTGCGCATGGCTTGGTATGCATTGTCCCGGCGCAGTTCCTGTGCAATCACTTTTAAAAAATCTGCAACCGCTTTTTGTATATCGTCATACTCACTGTTTCCGCTTAAAATCCTAGTCCATTCTCCAGCATACTCCTCCTGCATGGGATATGCCGCCATATCAAACACGCCGCCGCTGTCATAGGCACTGCAAATGGCCCGGTAAAGCGCCAGCCGTGCGCCGCTGCCAAACAAGCCGTCAAACAGCCGCGGCTTGCAGCCCATATATGCTGTGCGGTCGGACGCCAGCAGGCACAACAGAGCATCTCGCGCATTGTCCAGCTTGGAACGGTCTTGCTGCCGCACCAAACGGTCCATATCCACATGCTGCTGCGGCATATGCCTGGCGCCTTCCACCCGCCGGACGCCCACCTGCGCATAGATGGCATCGGGCGAAACGCCGGTGCGCCCGCTGAGGGCGTTGATGTACACATCCAGCTCCACTTGATCGGAAATAGCTGACAAGTATGGCGTCAATGCCCCAATATAGGCAATTTTCCCAGCGGTATCATTCACATCGTAGCTTTCCCCATAATAATCCATTACATACGCCATATCTGGTTTCCGCTCTTGCAGGCAACGGTCAAACCGTTCCCGGCCATAGGCCTGCAAATACTCATCCGGGTCTTTTTTGGCCTTCAAATCCAACACCGAAATCGTACATCCGGCTTCCCGCAGTACGCCAATGGCGCGCTCGGTCGCTTTGCGGCCGGCAGCGTCGCTGTCGTAACAAATAACCACCTCGGAAAAATACCGTTTGAGAAGCTGCGCCTGCTCGGTGGTAAGCGCTGTCCCCAACGTGGCGACTGTATTGGAATAACCGCAGCGCATGAGTGCAATGGCATCCATATAGCCCTCCACCAGAATAACCAGCTCCTCATGCGCACGGCGGGCAATGTTGAGCCCAAATAGATTGCGGCTTTTAGAAAACAGCGGCCCTTCTGGGGAATTTAAATATTTCGGCTTGCTGTCGTCCAATACCCGTCCGCCAAAGCCAATGATATGATCCCTGGTATCAAAAATCGGAAACATAATACGGTTCCGGAACCGGTCGTACACATTGCCCGACTCATTCATGGTAATGAGCCCCGCTTTTTGGATATCGCTTTCCACATACCCCTGCCCTTTTAAAAAGGAAAACAGGTTGTCCCACCCTTCCTTGGCATAGCCTAAAAAAAACCGTTTGGCGTCCGCCCCGGTCAGGCCCCTTCCCTTTAAATAGGCCACCGCTGCCGGACTGTCCTTGATGGAACTGTAAAAGTACTGCGCTGCCGCAAGATTGACGGCATACAGCCGCTCCCGTTCGTCGGCGCGCCGCTGCCGTGCGGCCTTGTCTTCGCCGCTGCGCAGCTCGGGTACCGCAATACCCGCCCGTTCTGCTAGCTGGACAACCGCTTCCTGGAATGACAGGTTTTCAATTTTCATCAAAAAGGTAATGGCGTTGCCGCCAACGCCGCAGCCAAAGCAGTGAAAAATCCCCTTGCGCGGCGACACCGAAAAGGAAGGCGTCTTTTCACTGTGGAACGGACACAGCCCAATATACGAGCCGCCCGCCTTTTTTAAAGCGACATACTGTGAAACAATGTCATAAATATCAGTTTTATCCGCCACTTCCTGAATAAAGCGGTCAGGAAACAAGGGCATCCACATCGTTCCTTTCCAAAAACCTATGCCCAAACTGGGCAATATCACTATTTATTCGACATGCAAAAACAAAATCCTCTTTTTTTATGCCAATTTTACAAGTGGATGGGCATAAATAACGTATCAAACAGCTTGATACTGTAATAATCGGTCATACCAGCGATGTAATCGCACACCACCGTCGCTTTGTCATACTGCTCCAGCAGTACGCGGTATTCTTCCGGCAATTCGCCGGTGTGCTGCAAAAAGTAATGGTACAGCTTTTCAATGACCATCGCAGCCTGGTCGTCGCGGCCTGACAGCTTGTTGTATACATGCTCAAACAAAAACTGCCGCAGTCCCAGCATGGCCGCTTCTACCCGCTCTGTCATCGCCACTTCGCCCAAACGGATGGTCTCATATATGGTGTCCTCTACCAGCGTGTTGATACGCTGGGAATGAGACTGCCCCAACACTTCAGTAAATTCCCGCGGCAGGTCATCCTCTTTCAAAATACCATCCCGCACAGCGTCATCAATATCATGATTGACATAGGCAAACCGGTCGGCAAATTTAACCAGACGCCCTTCCAATGTACTGGCCTGGTGGCTGCCAGTGTGATTGACAATGCCATCCCGCACTTCATAGGTGAGGTTCAGGCCCGCGCCGTCCCGCTCTATAACATCCACCACCCGCAGGCTCTGCTCATAATGCCGGAATCCCCCGGGGCACAAGCCATCCAGTACCTTTTCCCCCGCGTGTCCAAAGGGCGTATGCCCCAAATCGTGCCCCAGGCAGATGGCCTCCACCAGTTCCTCGTTGAGCCGCGTGGCCTTGGCTATGGTACGTGCAATCTGTGACACCTCCAGCGTGTGGGTCAGCCGGGTGCGGAAATGGTCGTTGTCCAATGAAATAAATACCTGCGTTTTGTGCTTGAGCCGCCGGAACGCCTTGGAATGGATGATACGGTCGCGGTCCCGTGCAAATTCGGTGCGGATACCGCACTTTTCCTGCGGGCGCAGCCGGCCTTTGCTGTTCTTAGACAGACAGGCATAGGGCGCCAGGCTCTGTGCTTCCATTGCCTCACTCTGTTCCCGGATGGTCATTGGTATATCCCCCTGTCAGTTTCTGATCTGTTCCATCAGCCGCGCCGCCAAAATATGGCACCGCTCTATGGCATTTTCATCGCCGCGCGCCGGGTGCCGCGCCGCAACGCCATGGTGCCCGGCGTCAAACGCCAGCGCACCGCCCCCCACAATGGTCATCCCCTCTACAAACATCACATCATGGATGGCGCGCATGGTGGTTTCCTGCCCGCCGTATTTAGAGCCGCCGCAGGTAATGGCCGCGCCGATTTTCCCTACCAGCGCCTTTTCTGCGCGCAAAGCGCGGGTTTTGTCAAACAGGCATTTGAGCTGCCCCGTCATGGAGCCAAAATAAACGGGGCTGCCAATGACAATGGCATCCGCCTGCTTCATTTTTTGAAACGTTGCCTCCAGCATCGTCCCCCGGTAGCAGCTTTGATTACAAGGGGTAGAACAGCACACGCACCACGGGAATTTCGCACTGTTTACCGCATCGGTAGCATTGATAATTTCCGTCTCTGCGCCCGCCTCCCTGCAAGCTTCCAACACCGTTTCCAGCAAAAACTGGATGTCCCCCTTGCGATCGTGACTTCCGTTAATCCCCAATATCCGTTTCATTGCTCAGCCTCCCGCCCAATTCATTCTCTGCTTATATATATACCACGAAACTGTGAAAATTCCTCTATTTTTCTTGCACCGGCATACAAAAAAGCAGGAGGGTATCCCCCTGCTTTTGTTTGATTTCTATAAACTGGTTACCGAACCAGATTCTGTTCCCGCCCGGGGCCAACGCCTACCATGGACACCCGGCAGCCTATGAGCTCCTCCAACCGTGCAACATAGGCCTTGGCATTTTCCGGCAGGTCTTCATAACGCGTAATGCTGGTCAAATCCCCTTCCCAGCCCGGCATTTCTTCATATACCGGTTCACACTTGGAAAGCTCTTCCAGGCTGGCCGGAAATTCATCCATCACTTCGCCGCCCTTCCGGTATCCTACGCAAATTTTAAGGGTGCCGATATCCGAAAGGGTATCAATTTTATTCAAAGCAATGCTGGTCAGTCCGCTGGTACGCACACTGTATTTCAATATGACCGCGTCCAGCCAGCCGCACCGCCGCGGACGACCAGTGGTGGTACCAAATTCATTGCCGCGTTCGCGGATAAGATTGCCCGTCTCGTCAAACAGCTCAGTCGGGAACGGCCCTTTTCCCACACGGGTGGTATAGGCTTTTGCCACGCCCACGCACTCGTCAATCAGCGTGGGGCCAATGCCAGCGCCCACACATACGCCGCCCGATATGGGGTGTGAGCTGGTCACATATGGATAGGTACCCAAATCAATGTCCAAAAGCGTGCCCTGCGCGCCCTCAAACAGCACTTTTTTGCCTGCTTTGATAGCCTGGTATGTCAAAATGGTGGTATCAGCCGCGTATTTGCGCAAACGCTCGGCATAGCCGCTGTACTCGGCAATGACAGCTTCCGCATCCAGCGCTTTGCCGCCATATACCTTTTCTATGATTTGGTTTTTCACGCGCAAATTCTCCCGCACTTTTTGGGCAAAGATATCCTTGTCCAGAAAATCGCACATACGGATCCCGCTACGCTCGGCTTTATCCATATAACATGGTCCAATGCCGCTTTTGGTGGTGCCGATATCCCCCTTGCCGCGCGCCTTTTCTGCCAGTTCATCCATTTGGATGTGATAGGGCATGATGATGTGCGCGCGCAAATCAATGCGCAGATTATCTGCGCTGACGCCGCGGGAAGCAAGCATATCAATTTCCCCCAGCAGCACCTTGGGGTCTACCACCACGCCGTTGCCTACAATGCACAGCGTCCCCGGGTTGATAATGCCGGACGGCATGAGGTGCAGCTTATACTGCTGCCCATCCGCCTCAACGGTATGCCCGGCGTTGTTGCCGCCTGACGAGCGCACCACAACGTCCGATTCCCCCGCTAAAATATCTACAATTTTTCCTTTGCCTTCATCGCCCCACTGGGCGCCAATGACAACTTTTGCAGGCATGAAAAGCCCTCCTTTATGCCATAACGATATCGCAAACAGCCCGCGCAAAAAAAGGGTGCCGAAAACTTTCCGGCACCTTGCGTAGCCTCTTATTTGTCAGCCAGATAGTTGTTGATTTTTTCTACCAGGACGTCGGTATCAACGCCATGCACCGCGCATGCCTCTTCGATGGTTTCCCCGCTCGCCGACGGGCAGCCTAAGCAGTGCATGCCAATTTCCAGGAAAAAGGGCGCCGTACCTGCGTCAATGCGCAAAACATCCGCAATAATGGTATCTTTTGTAACCTGTGCCATGGTTTTATTCCTCCTTCATCACACATTTTGCGATAGTATTATACCGCCTCCCGCGAAAAAATGCAAGCCTATTTTTGAGATTGGCGGTATTTCTCTTTCCCAACCTGGTATAGGTCATGCCCGTTTGCATCAATGATAACCGTGACCGGGAATTTTTCCACATACAATTTATGGACAGCTTCGGCGCCTAAATCAGGATAAGCTACCACCTCGGCGGATTTCACATGGCGCGCCAGCAATGCGCCCGCGCCGCCGATCGCGCCAAAATACACGCTGCCGTATTGCTGCATGGCCTCTACCACCGGCGGCTTGCGGACGCCCTTGCCTATCATACCGCGCAACCCCAGCTTGATGAGCGCCGGCGCGTATTTGTCCATCCGCCCGCTGGTAGTGGGCCCGCATGAGCCAATCACCTCGCCTTCCCGGTGCGGGCAGGGGCCGACATAGTAAATGACCTGGCCATCCACATCAAACGGCAGCGGCCCCCCGCGCTCCAGCGCCTCGCACATCCGTTTGTGCGCCGCATCCCGCCCGGTATAGATAACGCCGGTCAGCTCTACGCTGTCACCGCTTTTTAAGCTTCTCACCTGCTCTTCTGTCAATGGGGTATGCAGTTCCATATCACACATCCTCCAAAAGGTCTGTTACTTTTCCTAAAATATATTCCGCACCCTGCGCTTCAAAATAAGGCCGCGATTTTTCCCCCAGCGCGCCGGTCAATACCGCCAGGAATTCAAACCCAGCGGCATGCGCGCTCAAAATATCCGCGCCTGCATCGCCGACGGCCAGTACGCGGTATGGGATTTCATAATCGCCGTCCAGAATTTTTTTGTCGGGGAAATCCCGCCCCAGCGCGGCCTTCAAAAACAGATACGGGTGCGGCTTCGGCAAGGCAATGCCTGCCTCCGGCAGGCACAGCCGCCGCTCCGCTTCCATCACACAAGTGTAAGAAACCAGCCGGTTTTGGTCAAAATACGGCCGGATGTCCCACAAATCCAGCGGAATGTTCATTTCCAAATCAGGACGCCCGGTGGCAACCCCCAATATCAGGCCCGCATCACGCAGCGCAGCAAGCAGTGTGCGCAGCTGACCGTTGTCCAGCAGCGGCACCTCGCGGGAACGCATGGACGGCTTGCCCGGCTGCACCGCCGGCATGCCAAACTGCCCTGAAAAATCCCCGCTGCCCAGATACCAAGCCTGGAAACAGTGCATGCACGCCGTCCAAACAGGGCCGTCCCGGCAGCAATCGGCCTCCGGGCGGCCGGTTGTTTCCGCAAACAGCGCCGCTGCATGGGCATACAGCGTATCCACATCCAAGCCAGGGGATTGCAAATACCGGTACCCTTCTTCAAAATTGCCGTATTTGAGCCGCATAGCCAGCGTGATGTACGCCAAATCCCAGTTGTTGTTGATGCCGATATCCTTGATGCGGTAGATAACCTTATCCCGGCAAAACACCGTGCTGCGGATTTGCGCCACATCACGCAATGCAGCATCTGGGTCAAAATCTGTATCGCCGTAATACCGCCAGCTGTTTGCCAGTTCCCACACCGTCAGCGCGGCGATGTCCCAGTAATTCTGTTCGCTGGTCATCACGCCGTCCATATCGAAAAGAACCATATCGTAGTATTTTAGAAAACCCTTGAGCTTAGCGCTCATCAAATACCACCTTCCCGGCCACGCCAGACGTCATGCTTTTGCGGCTTTCGGTTACCGTCAGCACCTGCTTTAACGCCAGCCCCACCGCACGGAATGCCGCCTCCCAAATATGATGGCCGTTGGCCCCTTTGCGCACCTCCACCTGCAGGGTACACTGCGCACCCTGTGCAAACCCATCCAAAAAGGTAATCAAATCCTCGCTGTTCATGCCCTCGGTGCTGTGCGGCAGCGATACCGCAGCAGCATCAAAATCAAAATAGGCCCGTTTTTCAAACGACATGGCCGCTTCGGCCTTTGCCTCGTCAATGATACCAACCGCCCAGCCATAACCTGCGGCACCGGGGTTGCCATCCACCGCCCTGGCAACTGCGCGGCCCAGCGTTTGGCCTAAATCCTCACACACCACATGGGTTAAGTAAAACTTGTCCAGCTTCACTGAAGCATCAATGTTCAGTTCCCCCCGCCAAACCAGATGCTCGATCATATGGTTTAAAAAGGGCAGCGGCGTATTGATGTACGCCCGGTAATCAGGCCGTACGGTATCAAAATTTAACGTCACCGACATTTCCGATTCGGTGGTCTTGCGTGTTACCGTCACATCCTGCATGCTATTTCCGCTCCTTTACCGCCAGCGCATGGGTTTCAAACCCTTCCACTTCGGCAATTTTCTGCGCGTAGCCGCGCACACGCTCAAACCCGGCCCTGGATGCGTAGCCCACCGACGAGCGCTTAAGGAAATCGTTGACCGACACGCTCGAATAGGTCTTGGCAAACCCGCCGGTCGGCAAAATTGCATTTGGCCCCAGCACAAAGTTACACAGCGTCACTGGGGTATAATCGCCCAGCAAAATTTCACCTGCGTTTTGGATAAATTCCAGCGTTTCAAACGGCTTTTGCGTCATAACCTCCATGTGCTCAGGCGCATATTCATTGACAAAATCAATGGATTCTTCCAAGGAACCGGTCAAAATAACCCCCCCGTAGGTGGAAAAATTGGTATTGATAAACTCCCGCCGCTTGTCAGACAGCTTAGCAAGCTGTTTTTCCACAACCGGCAAGACCTTTTCTACCAGCTCTGCGCTGTGCGTCACCAAAAGCGCCGCCGAATCGGGGCCGTGCTCCGCCTCAATCATCACATCCAACGCCACCTTTTCCGGGTCGGCATATTCATCAGCCAAAATGATACACTCGCTTGGCCCCGCCGGCAGCCCCACATCAATGTAGCTGGACAACACCCGCTTGGCAGCCGTTACATAGCTGTTGCCCGGGCCGATAATCTTATGGCATTTCGGGATGGTTTGGGTGCCAAACGCCACCGACGCAACCCCCTGGATACCGCCCACCTTGTAGATATCGGTAATGCCAATCACCTTGGCGGCCGTCAAAATCGCGTCGTCTACCTCACCCTTTTCATTGGGCGGGGTAATGACGGTAATGCGTTTGACCCCCGCCACCACTGCAGGCACACCCAGCATGAGCAGCACCGATGGGAAACTTCCCTTGCCGCGCGGCACATACAGGCACACATCCACAATGGGCGTGACCTTCTCGCCTACCATAAGGCCTTGATCCACATGGGTAAACCACATATCGTCCGGCATTTGTTTTTCATGATACCGCCGGATGTTGCCCGCCGCATACTCGATCGCCTCCCGCGTTCCGGCGTCCAGCCGTGCATAGGCGGCCTCTATTTCCCCTGCCGTCACCTTCAGCCGCTCCTGTGTCAGCTCCACATGGTCAAACCGCGCGGTATATTCCAGCACTGCCGCGTCCCCTTTGTTTTTCACGTCCATCGCCACATCGGTAGCCAGCCCGGTATAAGCGGTAATATCAATTTCCGCCCGCCGCAGCAAAAACTGTTTCTTTTCCTCGTCCAGTTCCCGCCATTTGTATACGTTCATATCCGGTAAACCCTCCTTATCCTCACATGGTATTTATTATAGTGGAAAGCTGCTGAATGTGCAAGTGGTTTTGTAACATTTTAGTGATTTATCACATTAAATTATTAAAATATTGATTGGTTTGTTCACAATCAACAACTGGTTTCCCTTTTTGGACAATCATACACATGCAAAAATTGTGGATAAAGTGGATAACTTTGTGGATACCTCTATTTCCGGCATTTCTAGTGTTCATACTTATTTAACATCTTTTTAACATTTTACAGTTGTTTCCAGTTTGCTTGACATAATCCCTTATGGAGTGAAAATATAGCTTGTTTTTTTGAAAAAATATGGTACAATGAAAGATACCATATTGCAAAAGGGAGGAACCTGCTATGCCAGACAGAGCGGACGCCGCACGGTATCTGGGATTGGGCGGCCATGCGCCGGACGCCCGCACCGCCGCGCTGATAGACAGCTGTCTGGCAGAGCTTGACGAGCATGCACCAAACCTGGCCGTCTGGCGGGTATTCCCCATACAAAGCGGAAATATCAACGGGATTCCCGGGGCGGATTTTTCTACACTGCTGCCAGGCTGCGCACAGGCGGTTGTACTGGCCGCCACACTTGGGCCGCAAATCGATGCCCTGCTACGCGCTTACGGACGGACTGCGCTTTCCCGGGCAGTGGTGCTGGACGCCTGCGCCAATGCGGCCATTGGCCAGGTGTGCGATTCCCTTTTACAAAGTCTGGGGCAGCAGCAAAACAAGGGCGGCCTGTTTCTTACTTCCCCGCTCTATCCCGGCTCAGACGGACTGCCGCTCGCCATACAGCGGGACATCCTCCGCCTGCTGCAAGCGGATAAGGCCATCGGCCTGACCGTCTCGGATGCCGGTATGCTGCTGCCCACGAAATCCCTGACCGCCATAGCTGGGATATCCTCTACCCCACAGGCAGCATGCACCCATAGCTGCAAGCAGTGCAGCCGGTCTGCGGACTGTATTTACCGAAAGGATTGAACCATATGAACCACTTTCTGATCATGGACGGCGGCATGGGTACTATGCTGCAAGAGGCGGGCCTGCAAGGGGGCGAACTGCCTGAAAGCTGGAACCTGCTGCATCCATAACGCGTCAAGGCCATCCACCGCGCCTATCTGGACGCAGGTGCAGACATCATCACCGCCAATACCTTCGGCGCAAATGCCTATAAGCTCAAAGACAGCGGATATACAGCAGAACAGGTGGTCCTTGCCGGTATCCGGCTGGCAAAAGAGGCGATAGCCGAAAGCGGCAAAAACGCACAGGTTGCGCTGGACATCGGCTCCATTGGCCAGCTTTTGCAGCCTATGGGCATGCTGGCCTTTGAGGAAGCAGTGACGCTGTTTGCCCAGTTGGTACGCGCCGGCGCAAATGCGGGCGCGGATATCATCCTGATAGAAACCATGTCCGACCTATACGAGGCCAAAGCCGCCGTGCTGGCTGCAAAAGAAAGCTGCGGCCTGCCGGTGTGGTGCTCCATGACCTTTACCGAAGCTGACCGCACCCTAACCGGCAGTGATGTACAAACCTGCGTTGCCGTGCTGGAAGGGCTGCGGGTGGACGCGCTGGGGCTCAACTGCGGGCGCGGGCCGCAGCAGTGCCTGAAGCTAACGCAGGAGTTTGTCCGCTGGTCGTCGCTGCCAGTCATCGTACAGCCCAATGCCGGCCTGCCGCAGGTGCAAAACGGGCAAACCTTTTTTGACGTCGGGCCGGCCGATTTTGCCGCCCAGATGGCGGATATCGCCACGGCCGGCGCGTGTATCCTAGGCGGCTGCTGCGGTACGACGCCCGCCCATATTGCACAGCTTCGGCAAGCGGTTTCTTCCGTCCCCTTCCAGACGCCGGTGCCAAAAACCGACGCACTGGTGTCTGCATGCAGCAAAACAGCAGCCATCGGCGGACGGCCGCTTATCATCGGCGAGCGCATCAATCCCACCGGCAAAAAGAAATTGAAAGAGGCACTACGCAGCCACGACATGGACTATATCCTGGACGAAGCGTTGGCACAGATAGACCTTGGCAGCGATGTGCTGGATATCAATGTCGGCATCCCGGATATTGACGAGCCTGCCCTGATGGAAGAAACGGTGCAGCAGGTGCAGGCCATTGCCCCCTCTGTCCCGCTGCAGATTGACAGCAGCGATCCCGAAACCATCGCCCGCGCGCTGCGGATATACAACGGCAAACCCATCATCAATGCGGTAAACGGCAAACGGGAGGTCATGGCCGCCATATTCCCGCTGGCCGCCAAATATGGCGGCGTAGTAATTGGCCTGTGCCTGGACGAAACGGGCATCCCTGCCACGGCGGAAGAGCGGCTTGCCATTGCGCGGCGCATTGTGGAAACCGCCGCTGCATACGGCATTGCCAAAAAGGACCTGCTGATTGACACGCTGGTGCTGACCGCCAGCGCACAGCAAAGGGAGGTTCTCGAGACCATCCGGGCGCTGCGTCTGGTACGGGAAAACCTGGGCGTCCACACAGTGCTGGGCGTCTCCAATGTATCCTTTGGCCTGCCCGCCCGCCCAACGCTGAACGCCACCTTTTTGGCAATGGCCTTGACCGAAGGCCTGGGGTGCTGTATCATCAATCCCAAATCCAAAGTAATGACCGACACCCTGCTGGCATTTAATGTGCTGGCTTACCACGATATAAACGCGCGGACCTTCATCGGCGCTATGCAGGATACCGCTCCGGCAGCGGCGCCCTCCGCCCCGCCCCAGGCAAAACGCGATTTGTGCGGCTGCATTGAAACCGGGCTGGCAGACGACGCAGCCAAAGCCGCCGCAGCCTTGCTGGACAGCGGCACAGACGCCATGGCGCTTGTGGAAAGACAAATCATCCCGGCACTCAACCGCGTGGGGGACGGCTTTGAAAAAGGCACGCTATTCCTGCCCCAGCTTATCCAAAGCGCCGAAGCCGCCAAAGCCGCATTCGGCATCATCAAGGACCGGGCCGCCGGTTCCGGCCAAACAAAAGGGGAACCCATTGTCATTGCCACGGTGGAAGGGGACGTCCACGACATCGGGAAAAATATTGTCAAGCTTATGCTGGAAAACTATGGCTACCAGGTTATTGACCTGGGAAAAAATGTGCCGCCCGCCGCTGTGGCAGAGGCCGTACAGCAGCACGGCGCGCGCCTGGCAGGCCTGAGCGCGCTTATGACCACCACAGTTGTCAATATGGAACGTACCATCGCGCTTTTGCACCAGCAATGCCCCGGCTGCCAGGTCATGGTGGGCGGCGCGGTGCTGACCGCAGACTATGCCGCGCAGATCGGCGCAGATTTTTATGCCGCCGACGCTATGGCCTCAGTATCCATTGCGCAAGCGGTTTTTGCGCAAAAACCTGAAAAAAAGGGTTGACAATCCGGCCGCTACCTGCTATAATTTTATTTCGTAAGAGATATGCGGGAGTGGCTCAGGGGTAGAGCGTCACCTTGCCAAGGTGAATGTCGCGAGTTCGAATCTCGTCTTCCGCTCTTTCAAAAAAGCCTTCCTATTTGGGAAGGCTTTTTTCATGCCGTCACTTGTTTTAACCTGTAAAGAAAGGGAGGAACCCCCCATGCAGCGTATGTTAAGCTATGTCCGCCGTGCAGTGGACGATTACCAGATGATTGAAACGGGCGACCAGATTGCCGTCGGCGTATCGGGCGGCAAGGATTCGGTTACACTGCTGGCCACACTTGCGGCGCTGCGCCGGTTTTATCCAAACCCGTTTACCCTGCATGCCGTCACGCTGGATATGGGCTTTCCCAATATGGATTTTTCCCCGATCCAGATATTGTGCAGGCAGCTTGACGTACCCTATACCCTTGTAAAAACCGATATCAAACAGATTATTTTCGACATCCGCCAAGAGAAAAACCCCTGCGCGCTGTGCGCCAAAATGCGCCGGGGCGCGCTTAACGAAGCGGCACTGTCTTTGGGGTGTAAAAAAGTTGCACTGGGGCATCACTATGAAGACGCGATTGAAACGTTTTTCTTGAGCCTGTTTTACGAAGGGCGCATCCACTGCTTTTCCCCCGTCACCTACTTAGACCGCCGGGGCGTCACGGTTATCCGGCCGCTCCTGTACACACCCGAAGGGCAGGTAAAAGGCGCGGTACGCCGGCTGGGGCTGCCCATTGTCAAAAGCACCTGCACCGCCGACGGCAATACCCAGCGGGAAGCGGTCAAGCAGTTTGTCAATGAACAAGACGCGCGCGACCATGGATTCAAGCAGCGGATTTTCAGCGCCATCCAGGGAAGCGCCATTGCAGGCTGGAACATTCATACCAGGATATAGCGTGAGAGGAGAGTTTGCCATGAGAGTCAAAAAAGCAGTCATTCCCGCCGCAGGGCTGGGAACCCGGTTTTTGCCCGCTACCAAAGCACAGCCAAAAGAAATGCTTCCCATTGTGGACAAGCCGACCATCCAATATATTGTAGAAGAAGCGGTGCATTCAGGCATTGAGGATATCATTATTATCACCGGACGATCCAAACGCGCCATTGAAGACCATTTTGACAAATCCTACGAGCTGGAAGAAGAACTGAAAAAGCACAACAAGGAGGAGCTTTTGGAGCTGACACAGGAAATTTCCAACATGGTCAACCTCTATTACGTCCGGCAAAAGGAACCGCGCGGGCTGGGGCACGCCATCGGCTGCGCCAGGACCTTTATCGGCAACGAGCCGTTTGCCGTGCTTTTGGGCGACGACATTGTGGACGCGCAAACGCCATGCTTAAAGCAGATGATTGACGTATTTGACGGCTGCCAGACCAGTGTGCTGGGAGTACAGACCGTCCGGCCAGAGGATGTATCCAAATACGGCATTGTAGCCGGACAGCAGGTGGGCGACCGGCTCTACCGGGTAGAAGATTTGGTAGAAAAGCCAAAAAAAGAAGAAGCGCCTTCCAATGTCGCTATCCTGGGCCGCTATATCATCACGCCGGAAATTTTTGACTGCCTGGAACAGACCCGGCCGGGCGCAGGCGGGGAAATCCAGCTGACAGACGCCCTCAAGGCCCTGGCCGCAAAGCAGGAAATGTATGCCTACGATTTTATCGGCCGCCGGTATGATGTGGGCAACAAGCAGGGCTTTTTGGAAGCCACCGTGGAATTTGCCCTCAAGCGGGAGGATTTGCGCAGCGGGTTCCTCGCCTATCTCAAGGGCGTTGTTGCAGGCCAATGACCGAAATGCAAACCGCCGTTGCGCAGGCGGAAGCGGCGTTTGCCATGGGGGAAATCCCGGTTGGGGCAGCCATTTTTCAAGGGCGGAAGCTGATTGCCGCCGCGCACAACCTGACCGAAACGGCACAAGACCCCACCGCGCACGCAGAAATCCTCGCCATCCGGCAGGCATGCCGGAAACTAGGCAGCCAGCGCCTAACCGGATGTGATCTGTACGTCACTTTAGAGCCCTGCCCCATGTGCGCAGGCGCCATTTTAAACGCCCGGCTGCGCGCTGTCTACATTGGTGCGCCCGACCCCAATGCCGGTGCATGCGGCTCCAAAACCGACCTTTTGTCCCGGCAATTTTTCAACCACCGGGCCGATGTATTCCACGGCATTGAGGAAGAGCGGTGTACCGCATTGTTACATCAGTTTTTTGCACAGCTGCGCGAAAAATAAACATATCCCCCGGCTGGGGCGCATAAGGTTACACTATGGAAGCTGTTTTCCTTAGAGGAGGGAATTTTATGCGTCACTGTATCCGGGGGTTTTTTTGTATCCTGCTTATTTTTACTCTTGCCATACCGGCGCTTGCCGAAGATACCGCCGCGGGAGAACCGGAGCTCACCTGCCCGTCGGCACTGCTGATGGATTTTGCAACCGGAAAAATACTATATGAAAAAAACAGCCATGAACGCCGTCCGCTGGCCAGCGTCACCAAAATTATGACCATGCTGCTGACCATGGAGGCCATAGACAGCGGCAATTTACACTACGACGACATGGTAACCGGCAGCGAGCATGCCAAAAGCATGGGCGGCTCCACCATTTTTTTAGACGCCGGGGAACAAATGAGCGTCCGTGATCTGCTCAAAGGGGTGGCGGTCGCATCGGGCAACGACGCGGCAGTGGCGCTGGCTGAGCACATTGGCGGCAGCGAGGAAGGGTTTGTCGCCATGATGAACCAGCGCGCCGGGCAGCTGGGGATGGCCGACACCCACTTTGTCAACTGCAATGGCCTGGACGCCGACGGCCACTATTCCAGCGCCTACGATATTGCGCTCATGAGCCGGGAACTGTTAAAGCACCCCGACATCCACAATTTTACTACCATTTGGATGGACTCGCTGCGGAACGGACAGTTTACCCTGTCCAATACCAACAAGCTCATCCGGTTTTACGAAGGCGCGACCGGCTTAAAAACCGGCTCCACCAGCCAGGCGCAGTTTTGCGTCAGTGCAACGGCCAAGCGGGATCATATGCACTTAATTGCCGTCATCATGGCTGCACCCACTTCCACCGACCGTGTGAGCGACGCC
>CALGRC010000090.1 GCA_937959315.1 uncultured Clostridia bacterium
AAGAGTTCTACTTGTTTTGCAATAAGTTTAATAAAATTATCACACCCAATGAGCAAAGCGACCGTGAAACTTTTTACAGTGAACGCCATGCCACAGATGAAATGAGTTATGATGAATGGCTGGCCATCATTGACGGTTTGGAAGAATCGTCTTATCAGACCTTATACCGGAAGCATCAGGACGCGCCCATACAGGTGTTTGCCTATTTCCAGCTTATCCCGGTTTATCAGACGCAGGAGCCTTATGGGACGCTGGTTGCTATCATTAACCAAACGGAATTGGAAAACACCATCCGCAATATTGAATGGGTAAACCGCGGCGATATTTATGTACTTGACCAATACGACCGGGTGTTATTTTCCAACCAGCAGCAACAGGAAACAGGCCTTCCGGTTGCTTATCAGGAATTGAAAGACGAGGACCAGGTTCTTTACCGCCGGGTTAACGGCGAACGGATGGTGGTATCCTATGTGAAGTCCACCCAGGCCGATTGGAAGTATGTGGTTGTTATGCCGTACAATGTATATTGGGAAAATTCTGTTTACATCAACGCCGCTTTTTTCATTTTGGTTGCTCTCATGCTGGGAATCAGCGCGCTGCTCATACGGTATATGGCAAGGAAGAATTACCGGCCGCTGCGGCAGATTATGCAGAATATTTTGGAAAAGGAGTCGCAGCCGGACAGCCGTTGGGTCAATGAATATGCTGCAATCAGCCGGTATTTAAACGATTCCAGCAGGGAATCCAGCCGGCTGAAGCAATTGCTGGAGGAAAAGCGCAATCTGCTTCAGGAAAGTTTTTTGAAGCGTTTGCTGCTGAATGGCCCGGCAGATGATTCCATGCTTCAGCGCGGCGCTGAAGAATATGGCATTGTGTTTCAAACATCGTTATTTGCCGTTGTGGCCGTATGTTTGGATGATTTCAGCACATTGTTTCCAGAGGAAGAATACCACGGGAAACGGGCGGTAGACATTGTATGCTTTTGTATCAAAAATGTGCTGAAAGAGATCTTGAATCAATCCTATTGCGTATATATTGCGCAGGAAAATAACATTATCATGGCGCTTTTAAGCCCAAGAGCTTCTCAAACTGCCGGGGATTTTGAGCAGGAAATAGAGGGGCTGCTGTCGGGGATGCATGAATTTTTCGATAAAAATATGCAGGTATATTTTACTGCTTCGGTAAGCTCCTTACACCAAGGGGCAGAGCAAATTACGCAGGCGCACAGGGAAGCGCTGGATGCCCTGGAATACCGGCTGATACTGGGGAAAAACCGTACCATTTTTTATACCCGGATAGGGGAAGCAGGGGAACGCAAACGGACGGCTTATGTTTATTCCATTGCCAGTGAGCAAAAGCTGATGAACAGTATCCTCAACGGCGACGTCACAGGCTCCAGGAAAATTGTGCAGGAAATATTCCAGCAGCAGGGCATTTGGCAGATAGACCATTTGGAAACAGCAAAATGTTTAATGTACGATTTGGCAAGCACCATGCAAAAAATATTCAACTATATAGAAGACGAGGCGCTATTTGAACAAGTCCAGCCGCTGGAACGGGTTATTACGTGCGAGACTATGCACGACCTGGAGCAGGTTGTTTTGGATATTACGGAAAAGACGGCGGCTTATTTTGAGGAACAAAAGTGTACGGTCCGTTTAAGTGACCGTGTGTGCGAATATGTGAATGCCAATTATGGCAATGCGGATGTCAATGTGAATATGCTGGGGGACCATTTTGGGATGGCACCGTCGTATCTATCAAAAATTTTCAAAAAGGAAACTGGGATGCGGCTGCTGGACTACATCAGCAATACCCGCATAGATGCCGCCAAGCATTTGCTGGAGGATACCTCTAAAAGCGTGGCGGAAATTTCGACGCAAGTGGGATATATTGACAGCAATGCGTTTATTTTGGCCTTTAAACGGAAAGAGGGGATTACACCAGGGCAATATCGTACAAAACTCCACAGGCCATAGTGGTGAAAAAGAAAGGGTGAGATTGATATGGGGAAAAAGTGGTGCTGTATATTGCTTGCCCTCCTGATGGTTTTTCAGGCGGCGGCGGTTACGGTATTTGCTGAAGAGGAAGAGGAATCTGAGGATGAAGTGACGGAGGAAAGCATGCAGTTGCCGTCTGGAAGCAGCCGGCTGATCGATACCTTCCGTACGTCGCATCCCCGGCTGATTGTAAATGATTTTGACCCCATCAGGCAAAAGCTAGAGGACAACTACCTGCTGCAGCGCTGGTATCTTGCCGTCAAGCGCGAAGCGGATGAACTGCTTGAAGAGGATCCGCTGCCCTATCAGACGGAGGACGCGAACGAGCACATACTTTCGCTTTCCCGTAAGGTTTACCGCCGGGCGTATGTATTGGCGTTTGCATACAATATAGAAAATGACGTCCGGTATAAAGACCGTTTGTGGGAAGAGATGGAAAGCGTAGCAAATTATCCAAGCTGGTGCCCGCATAGCTTTTTGGGGACGGCCGAGACTACCCATGCGGTGGCTATTGCATACGACTGGTGCTACCAGGCCTGGACTGAAGAACAACTGGATATTATGCGCAATGCCATGATTACAAAATCGTTTGAACCGGCAATGGTTTACTACGATGGCGGGCGGATTGGCACTGGTACCAGGTTCCCGTCGGCGACGCACAACTGGAACGCCGTTTGTAACGACGCTTTGATGATGGGCGCAATTGCCATCTTTAATGAAGAACCGGATTTTGCAGAAACCATTTTGCAAAATGTGGCGGCAACCCTGCCGCGCGGTTTGGAATGCTACCGTACCGGCGGCGCATACCCAGAGGGCACCATGTACTGGTCCTATGGCACCAATTACCTGACCTATGGCATGGCGTCGCTGGATACCGCCGTCAAAGACGGTACCGAATTGCCGGAAGAGCTGTCGTTTTATAAATTCCCGGGTATTTCCGAAACGCCTGACTACATGATCCACATGATTGCGCCGACCGGCACCTTTAATTCTGGTGATGCCTCGACCAATAAAAACGGCGGCGGGCCGATTATGTACTGGTTTGCGCAAAAATACCAAAAGCCGCATTATGCATGGTCACAGCTCGAAATCGATCGGAATTTGGACCCTGAAACAGCCGAGGGTTTTGGCCGGGTACTATCTATTATTTGGTATTTGCCCGAGCTGGACCAGCCGGGCGACGATGTGCCGCTTGATAAGGTCTACCAGAGCGAGGACCATGTAAATTTGGTGCTGCTGCAGGATTCGCCGTCTTCCAATGTAAACGGTATTTATGCCGGTTTGCAGGGCGGCGATAACCGCACCAACCATGCCTACCTGTCCCTGGGGACGTTTATGATTGAGGCGCTGGGTGTGCGGTGGGCCACCATGCGCGGCGCGGGCGACTATGAATGGCCCAACTACTTTAGTATTAAAGATTCTGGCGGCCGGTATGAGTATTACAATACCCGGGCGGAGGGGCAAAACACGCTGGTTATCAACCCTTCTGCGAAGGCAGATCAGGACATTGACGCCATTGCGCCGGTTGTCCGGAGTGAGTCGTCGGATAATGAGGCTTATGGCATCATCGATCTGACGCAGGCCTATGCCGAGGATGTCAACAGCGCGCTGCGCGGTATCCGGCTGTTTGACAACCGCAGCCGCATTGTGGTGCAGGATGAGGTAGACGCCAAAAGCGCCATCCATACCGGTTACTGGTTTATGCACACTGCCGCGGACGTCCAGATTTCCGCCGATGGGCGCAGCGCTACCCTGTTCCAGGATGGCAAGCGGATGCGGGTCAATATCATAGAAGGGCCGGAAAACGCACGGTTTACCTATATGGATGCCAAGCCGCTTCCCACGTCGCCAAACCCGGAAGTTATCCGAAACCGCAACTTTGGGAAAAAGCTGGCCATTGACTTTAGCGGGGAACAGAAATTTAAGCTGGCCGTAGAGTTTGTGCCGCTGTACGACAACCAGGCGCCCCCGCAGCCGATGGATGGATCGCCCGATTTGGCCGATTGGAAAATTGAGGACAGTGCAAATTCCCTTGGCGGGGAGATGGGCAGCAATGTAGCGCTTATGGCTGGCAGCCCGTATACATATTTCAACCAGTACCGCAGCTATATCGATATGGCGAACCCGTCTGTTATAACCCTTTCAGAGGATGGGCAGCTTTTGCTTCCCATGAAATACCTGTCCGACTGCTTTGGGGCGCTGACCGAATGGAATGCTGAGCAGGGCAGCATGGACATTTATTATAGGGATGTTGCTGCAACCATAACCTCTGGCAGCAGCCAGGTGACAATCAATGGGGAGCCGGTTACCATGGCGGCGCCGGCCCGGATTGAAAACGACAGGATGTATCTGCCGGCGGAAATTGCGGCGGAAATATTCGGGAAAGCCTTGCTGGTAGATGACAGCGGCGTTATTTTGCTGGCAAATACCGATTCTGTGCCGGAAGGGACAGAACTGGAATGGCTGATGGAGCAGCTCAGGCAGCAGCTGGGGTACCGGCTGGCCATTGACGGAACGAATGCAGACTTTTTCACACCAGAGGCTAAAAATTGTAATGTTTTGGTGCAAACCGGCAGCAGCCCTTCGGTAGAGCTGGAAACCTTCGACGCAGAACTTGCGCCGGCTGTCCTGCAGAGCTCTGAGAACAACCAAACGGTATTCCAGGCAGGGGAGCAGACATATCAGATAAACTGTTTGCTGGACCCGTATGAATACCAGAGCCGCGACGATGGGGTCAGAAGCCTGAATGTGACGCTGGAAAGCCTGGGGACGGGCGATGTGGATATGAATGCGCACAATTGGTATGAAAACGTGGTGATAACGGCCAGCAAGGAAGGGACATATCCGCCGGAAAACCTCAATGACAATTCTATCAGTACGCTCTTTACGCTTGAGGGGACGCCCTGGATCCAGTTTGACTTTGGAGAGAAGGTCCCGCTGCACAGTATGGCGATTGCCACATCCAAGGGGAATGAGCGGTCGTACAATTTTGACCTTCAGGTATCGGACGACGGGCAGACCTGGACGGATGTGATGATGGGGGCGAGTACGTCAGGCACCAGCGTATATCCCGATATTTTTGAGTTGGGCGATATCAGCGCAAGGTATGTCAAGTATACCGGCCATGGCAACAGCGCCAACGCTTGGACGAGTCTTTCGGAGGTGCGTTTCTATGAAAGCGCCGAGCAGCAGGCGGCCGACCAAGCCATGTGGGATTTGTATTTCAAAAGCGAGGTTGGGGACGCGTATATTTTGGCGCTAGATGAAGTGCTTCGCTTACATATCAAAGGAATCCGGAATGATGCGAAGGAGGTAGAACTGGACGGCAGCGGGTTGAAGAAATTTGTTGTGACCAGCAGCAATCCGGACGTGCTGGAGGTTGACCTGGCGGCCGGCACCGTAACGGCGAAAGGGCTGGGGGAAGCGACCATTACAGTGGATTTGATTGTCAATAATCTTACGCGTACCGAGACGGTAGACGTGGTTGTTACGGAATAAAAATGTGCTGTTTAGAAATTCAGGATGTTTTTATAAATGCCTGATTTACGCAAGGGGAAGAACGCGATATGATGGAAATAGGAAAGGATTTTATGAGGAGGGATTGACTGTGAAGAGAAATTGGAAATGGCTTGCGGCAGGCCTGTCGGTTGTCCTGGCGTCCGGGGTTGTATTTGGCGGCTGCCAGAACAAGGATGAAGCAAACGGTGACGGCCCGATTGAATTGACCTATTGGGTGGATATGGGGACGGCGACAGCCTCAGTGCTATCAGACTATAATGACTCCCCGGTATATCAAAAAATGGAAGAGCTGACGGGGGTTAAATTGACATTCCAGCACCCGCCGGCCGGGCAGGCTGCCGAGCAGTTCAACCTGCTCATTGCGTCGCGCGACCTGCCTGACCTGATTGAATACAGCTGGGCGAAATCCTATCCCGGCGGTGCGGAAAAGGCAATTAGCGACAATATGATTATCAGCCTGAATGATTTGGTAGACGAATATGCGCCCAATTATAAGAAATTGCTGGACGATAACGATATTATCCGCAAGCAGGCTATGACGGACAACAAAACGCTGTTTGCTTTCCCGGCCATTGGCGTGGATTCGGTGAAAACGACCAGCGGGCCGATGATACGCAAGGATTGGCTGGACCAGCTGGGGCTGGCGATGCCGGAGACCATTGACGATTGGGACAATGTGCTGCAGCAGTTCCATGACCAGCTTGGGATCATTGCGCCGCTGACCGGCCAAGTGAGCCATTTTACCAGCAACAATGTGTTCAGCGGGGCTTTTGGCGTGGGGACCCGGTTCTATCTTAAGGATGGGGAGGTAAAATATGGCCCCTGTGAACCGGAATATAAGGAATATGTATTAAAGCTGAAAGATTGGTATAGCCGCGGCCTGCTTGATCCTGATTTCCTGGCCAACGACGGCAAGGCGGTAGACAATCTGATTACCACCGGCCAGGCGGGCGCGGTGTATGGCTTTATTGGCAGCAGCCTTGGGAAATATATTACCAGCATGAAAGATCAAGACCCCAATTTCAACCTGGTTGGCGCACAATACCCGGTCAAAAACCGCGGGGATCATCCAAAATTTGCTCAGCGCGCGTGGGAAGTACGCGACGAGGGTATGCTGGCGATCACCACAGAAAATAAATATCCGGAAGAGTCGGCAAAATGGGTGGATTATTTTTACGGCACCGAAGGCAACCTGCTCAAAAACTTTGGGATTGAAGGGGAAACCTATACCATGGTTGACGGATACCCCACCTATACCGATTTGATTTTGAAAAACCCGGATGGGCTTTCCATCAGCCAGGCGATCAGCAAGTACACCCGTGCCGCTACGCCCTCGCCCGGCCTGATTGACCGGCGGTACCACGAACAGTATTATGATGTGCAGCAGCAGAAAGATGCGATGAACCTGTGGGACAGCGTAGCGGATTATGCTCTGGAAACCACGTTGCCGCAGCTGACACCGACTGTTGAAGAAGCCGAAGAACTTTCGGTTATCACGACCAGTGTCAATTCGTTTGTAGATGAAATGGTTGTGCGGTTTATCCTGGGGACAGAGTCGATGGATAACTATGATACATTCTTAAGTGAAATGCAGGGTATGAACATAGGGCGCGCATTGGAAATTTATCAGGGCGCATTGGAACGTTACACAGCCAGATAAGGAATTTTGGAGTGGATAGGAGATAACGCAATGGAAACGTTGGCAACGAAACGGCAGGCGGGCACCCTTCACAGGGGCGCCCGCAGCCGGCTGGCAAAGACAGTATCCAAAAATAAATATCTGTTTTTGATGATAGCGCCGGTGCTGATTTATTACATCATTTTTTGTTATGGACCGATTTATGGGGCAATGATTGCGTTCAAGGATTTTGATATTTCCAAGGGAATCCTGGGCAGCCCCTGGGTTGGGTTCAAGCATTTCGAGACCTTTTTTACTGGCCCGTATTTTACCCGCACCCTGGTAAATACCCTTTTGATCAGCTTATATTCCATTGTTTTTGGGTTCCCGGTGCCGGTTATTTTTGCTTTGCTGCTCAACGAGCTGGGGAGCCAGAAATTCAAACGTGTGGTGCAGACGGTAACCTACCTGCCGCATTTTATTTCCATGGTGGTTATTTGCGGTATGATCCATACCTTTGTGGCGCGCAACGGTATTATTACCGACCTGTATGCTGCGCTGGGGGGCGAGCGGGCGAATTTGCTTGTCGATCCCAAAAACTTCCGAACCATTTTTGTTGTTTCAGGTATATGGCAGACGTTTGGCTGGAGCAGTATTGTATACCTGTCTACCCTGAGCAATGTGGATATACAGCTTTATGAGGCGGCCGAGCTGGACGGCGCAGGCCGTTTCCAAAAGATATGGCATATTACGCTGCCGGCTTTGATTCCAACCATTGTTATCATGTTCATTATGCGTATGGGGAATGTCATGACGGTTGGGTTTGAAAAGGTCATCTTGCTGTATAACCCAAATACTTATGAAACGGCGGATGTGATATCCAGTTATGTGTACAGGATGGGCTTGGGCGAATCGCACCAGTATAGCTATTCTACAGCAGTAGGCCTGTTTACATCTGTCATTAACTTTTTACTGGTGGTATCCTTTAATTTTATCTGTAAAAAGGTTACCGCCAACAGCCTGTGGTAAGGAGGTGGATGGAATGGTACTGAAAAAAACTGCGGCGGATAGGACGTTTGAAGTGATAAATGTCATCATTATGCTGTTCCTGATTGCCGTTACGCTCTATCCTTTTTTGTACATCATATTTGCATCGTTTAGCAATTCGGATGATTTGATCCGTCATTCCGGGATGCTGCTTTATCCGTTGGGCATCAATTTGAACGCATACAAAATGGTGTTTCAGAATCCAAATATTTTTACTGGATATGGGAATACCCTGATCGTTTTGGTTGTAGGGACGGCCTTGAACCTGTTGATGACATCTTTTGGCGCATACGTGTTATCCAGGAATAGCTTTCCTTGCAAACGGGTCATTTTGGTTTTAATTGTGTTTACTATGTATTTCCAGGGTGGTATGATTCCGCGGTACCTGTTGATTTATGACACCTTGAATTTAGGCGACAGCTTGCTTGCGCTAATTATCCCGCAGGCGATATCCACCTATAACCTCATTGTCATGCGCACGTCGTTTTTAGGGGTGCCGGACAGCCTGGAGGAATCGGCAAAAATAGACGGCGCCAATGATTTTGTAATCCTGTTCCGGATTATATTGCCGGTTTCCATGTCGGTGGTAGCGGTGATGATTTTATTCTATGGCGTGACGCATTGGAATGCATGGTTTGACGCGATGATTTTCCTGCGCGACCGCAAGCGCTATCCATTGCAGCTTATATTGCGGGAAATTTTAATTTTAAACAGCACGGAAACCATGGCGGTAGAAAGTGCTGACGTGAATAATATGGCAGTAGGGGAAAGTATCAAATATGCAACCATTATGGTGGCAACCTTGCCGGTGCTGGCTGTTTACCCATTTTTGCAAAAGTATTTTGTGAAGGGCGTCATGATTGGCGCAATCAAAGGATAATCAGGCCAAGCGTTGGAAACAGAAATAAGATTTCTGTAGGAGGATAAGCATGCGGACAGATTATAAACGCTTAGTGTTAGGAGCAACCTTTGCCGGCTTGGGCGCCGCCGCCCGCAGCCCAAAGGATTGCCTGGTGGTGGAGCGGCGCGCACAGCCAGGCTATGAATATACCGGCAGCTTTAGTACGGTGCCGTGCAGGCATATGGAGCGCGGTACCGCTGCCCAGACGCTGGAGCAGCGGCTGCGCAGGCATGGGATTCTTTCGGAGGATGGCAAGACAGCGCATGGAGCGCTGTCTGCTTTTTTGCATGCATATGTTTTGGAACAGCCATACGATATACTGCTGATGACAGAGGTAGAGGCGGTATCGGCAAAGGACGGCAGGTATGAAGCCGTCCTGGTCAATGCGTCCGGTGTACAGCGGGTGACGGCAGACGAGGTATTTTATGCTGCGCCGCCCAAATATGCCGGCGGTGCTTATATGAGCGCCGTGTTGGCCCCGCCGCTGGCTGGTGCGGCCTGCCCCGCTCCCTGGCAGGAAGGGATGGCGGTGGAACCGGGGTATTTTGCCGGGCAGTACATATTGAAGGTGCGCGTGGACGGTGGCTGTAGTATGCAGCAGGCGCGCAGGGCGCTGTTGTCTTGTTGGGAAAACCGGCCGCCTGCCTGCCGCAAATGGAAAATTGCTGCATTTGCACAGGAACTGGATTGGTTTTATGGCCGCAAGGACGCCCCTGATTTTTTGACTGCGTTTGACGGCGCAGTGCCGGCGCCTGTGGACCGTCCAAATAGGATAAAGGAAAAATCCTATGATTTGATTGTAGCCGGCCTTGGTACGACAGGTGCGGTTGCTGCGGTTACTGCCGCGCGGATGGGGCTTTCAGTACTGGGCCTGGAGCAGCTTTCCGCCATGGGCGGTACTTCGACGGCAGGCGCTATATGCGGATATTATTTTGGCTCAAAGGGCGGTATGTATGAATCGCTGGACGGGCAGATTTCCAATTTGCAAAAAACTGATTTTTCTTTCCGGGCTCCGGCAAAGGAAATTGTGCTGGAACGGGCGGCATTGGAAGCCGGCGCAGAACTGCTGTACCATGCGTCGGTGATAGATGTGCTGCGGGAAAACGGGCGTGTCTCCGGCGTGCGCGCGGTCACCGATGATGCTGTATACGAGGTGCGCGCAAGGTATGTGCTGGATTGCACCGGAGATGGCAGCGTCTGTATGTGTGCAGGATGCAGCCATACAGCCGGCCGCCGGGCAGACGGGCAGGCGCAGCCCTATACGCGCCTGGCAGTCCGGCAGAATGCAGACAAAGTGTACGGAACGGCCAATGTGGATTTTGGCAGGGTGGATGTGGACGATGCGCAGGATATAACAAGGCATTTGCTCGCCTCCGGCGCGCGGTTTATGTCGGATGTCCGCCAGGATGACAGCGATTACACGCTTTTGTTGTCCCCTATGCTGGGGATCCGCGAAGGGAGGCTGATTGCCTGTGAACACATGCTGTCGGCCGCTGATTTGTTTGACGGGAAAGAATCTCCAGAACCCCTCTTTTATGCGTATGCCGACCTGGACCGCCATGGATGGGATTTGGCCTTTGAGGATGAGGAGCTGTGCGATTGGGCTGTGGCAGCCAATTTGGGGGCGGTTAATGTCACCGCTGCCGTCCCTTTGGGCAGTATGCTCCCAAAGGGGGCGGACGGATTGCTGGTGGCGGGCCGCTGTATGGGGATGGATCATGTGATGGCCTCCTGTGTACGGATGCAGCGTGATATGCAAAAGGCCGGGGAGGCTGTGGCAGCGGCAGCCGCGCTTGCCGTGCGGCATCATGTGCCGGTTTCAGCCGTGCCGTACAGTGAGCTTGCGGCGTTGCTGCGCGCTTCTGGCTGCCTGGATGAGGCTAACCATGCCGGTTTTGTGTTTGATGCGCCGCAAAAGCATATTGTACCGCGCCCGGTGACATGGCTGACAGATGAAAAAGAGATTCGGCGCGGGCTTTCCAGCAATTGCCCGGGGGTTGCCATCTGGTCGTGTAAACGGCTGGGGGATACTGCGGCGGGATGGCTGGAGTGCTGGCTGGAAGATGAGGATGATAACTTGCGCAGGCACAGCGCCATTGCGCTGGCGCTGCTGGGCAGCCCGGCAGGGGAAGATGTGCTGCTGGATATGGTACGTGCCAGGGATGTATTCCAGCCGCAGGATTGCCGAAAGCACAACCAACTGCGCGGCGTGATGGCAATTTATGCGCTGCGGCGGCTGAAAAGCCGGCGCGCCGTACCGGAATTGGCTGCCATCGTCAGCGGCGGCGCGCAGGAATTTGCCCGTCCGGCTTACCAGGCCAATCCGCTGACTACCCGGTATCAGATTGATGGGTACAATGATATCTATTTCCAGTTTTTATCCCATGCGGTAAGCGCGCTGCTGGCTATCCGCCAGGCACATCCGGATGAAAAAGAAAAAATCGACACCGCATTGCATGCGTTTTTAAATGACCAGGCATATGTGGAGCGGATGGTACCCGATGCCTCCAGGGCATGCGAGGTTGATATGGCAAAAAACATTGCCCGTGTGGTGCGGCGTGCGATAGGGGAACCCGGCATAAAAAAATAAAGGATATGAGGACGATATATGATGACCCGATATGAACATAACCCAATTTTAACAGCATCGCAGGTGCCTTATCCGGCAGACCTGGTGTTCAATGCAGGCGTTGCGAAATACAATGGGAAGTATATCATGATTTTCCGCAACGACTATGGATATGACGGCGGCAGGTTTGCGGGCACTAATCTGGGGATTGCCTTCAGCGATGACGGCATTCAGTGGGAGATAAGCCCGGAACCGTTTTTTACGCCGGAACAACTGGGTGACCCGGAAATCCTGCGGTTTTACGATCCCCGTTTGACCGTGCTGGAAAACCGGCTGTATCTGTGTTTTGCCTCTGATACCAGGCATGGCGTACGGGGCGGGATTGCGCGGGTAAGCGATGATTTGGCAGGCTTTGAAATTTTGAGCTTAAGCGCGCCGGACAACCGGAATATGGTGCTGTTCCCAGAAAAAATCAACGGCATGTACGTCCGGTTGGAACGGCCCTTCCCTGTGTACAGCCGGGGCGGCGACCGGTTTGATATCTGGCTGTCTGTTTCGCCGGATTTGCGGTATTGGGGGGATTGCGAGCTGGTGCTGGGGGTTGAGGATGTGCCGTTTGCAAATGATAAAATCGGCCCTGCGGCCCCTCCGGTCAAAACCGATGCCGGCTGGCTGACCTTGTTCCATGCGGTAGACCGGGATGAGACGCGCGGGAAAAACGGCTGGGAAGCGCGGTGGACAAAACGGTATTCGGCCGGCATTATGCTGTTGGATTTGGCTTGCCCCGGCAAGGTGATTGGGCTGTCCAAGGAGCCGCTGATGGTTCCGGAAATGGCTTATGAAACACAAAATGGGTTCCGCAATGATGTGATTTTCCCGGGCGGGATGATAGCGGAGCCAGATGGCAGCGTGAAAATTTACTATGGGGCTGCCGATACCGTCGAGTGCCTGGCGTTTTCAACGGTGGATGGCCTTCTGAGGCGGATGGGGGTGGATAAATGATGGCTGGTTTTAATATCAAGGAGCCGGAGGATATATATGATGTGCTGGTTGTTGGCGGAGGCCCTGCCGGCTGCGCGGCGGCCATAGCAGCAGCCAGGCACGGTGCAAAAACGGTTTTGCTGGAATCTTCTTATACATTGGGGGGGATGGGGACCATCGGGCTTGTCAACGCCTGGTGCCCTTTTTCCGACCATACCCAAATGCTGTACCGCGGACTTGCAAAAGAGGTATTTGACCTGGCTAAAGCGACCGTGCCGCATGAGCCGGCCAAAAAACTGGATTGGGTTGCCATTTCAGCAGAGGGGCTCAAACGGGTATACGACCGGCTGGTATTGGACAGCGGTACCGAAATCCGGTTTGGCGCCTTGGTTTGCAGTGTGCCTGCCAGTGGGCAAACAATCCATTCTGTCATAGCCGCGGGCAAGGACGGGTTGACCGCATACCGTGCAAGGGTGTATATTGACTGCACGGGCGACGGCGATGTTGCGGCGTTTGCGGGCGTCCCGTTTCAAAAGGGCGGCAGCCATGGGGAATTGCAGCCGGCAAGCCTATGCTTTATCATCAGCAATGTCGATGAGCGCTATTATCAGCCCGGCCAGCTGCACAGCAGCAATAAGGGGTCGCCGGTTTATAAAATGCTGGCTTCCGACCGGTATCCGCTGATTGAGGATACGCATTTCAATGACAAAAAAATCGGGCCGGGCACCGTTGGGTTCAATGCAGGCCATTTGCCGGAAACGGATACATCCGACCCGGCCCAGGTTACCCGCAGCATGATACGCGGCCGTGCGATGGCAGAGCAGTTTCATCGGGGGCTTCGGGAATATTTGCCCGAAGCGTTTGGCAATTCGTATCTTGCTGCAACAGCGCCGGTTTTGGGCGTCCGCGAAACAAGGCGGATAGAAGGCTTGTATACCCTGACCTATCAGGATTATCTTGACCGGAAAACGTTTGGGGATGAAATTGGCCGCAATTGTTATTACGTAGATGTCCATGGCGCTGCCAGGCAGTTTGAAAACCGGTATCAGCCGGGCGAGAGCCATGGCATCCCATACCGCTGCCTGGTACCGAAGGGGATGGACAATTTGCTGGTCGCAGGGCGGGCCATTTCCTGTGACCATATCGTGATGGGCAGTACGCGCGTCATGCCAAATTGCCTGACGACCGGCCAGGCGGCTGGCACAGCGGCGGTTTTGTCTATTAGGGATGCATGTCAGGTACCAGCGGTTGATAAATCGAAGCTACGGCAGGTTCTGCGCCGGGACGGCGCATATTTACCAGAGATGAAATGATGGCTAAATGAATGAACACCCGCGGTACAGCTGGTTTTTTATGGCTGTACCGCGGGTGTTTTATGTTTGCGCTATTTTGTGAAGGCTTAGTGGAATTTTGGCAGCCAATCGCCGTGCGCTTCTATCAAATCGTCGCACAGATGCTTGATATCGTCAATGGAGAGTTCGGCGCTGGTGTGCGGGTCCAGCATGGCCGCGTAGTAAATATTTTCTTTCTTGCGCGTCAGAACCGCCTCAATGGTTAAAAGCTGTACATTGATGTTGGTGCGGTTGAGCGCTGCGCACTGTTCGGGCAGCCGCCCGATGTAGCAGGGGTTGACGCCGGTTGCGTCCACCATGCATGGGACTTCCACGCACGCTTCAGCCGGCAGGTTTTCAATGATGCCGTTGTTGATGACATTGCCGCCGATTTTATATGGCACATTGGTTTCCATGGCTTCCATAATGTAAGACGCATACTCAAGGGAACGTTCATGGTCTAGCTGGGGGTTGTTCACCAATTCCGCGCCCCGCTGCTTCCATTCGTCAATCTGCCGGATACAGCGGCGTGGGTATTCATCCAGCGGGATATGGAATTTTTCCAACAGCTCTGGATATTTGTCCTTGATAAAATAGGGCATGTATTCTGCATTGTGCTCGCTGGATTCGGTGACATAATAGCCAAACTGCTTCATGATTTCCAACCGTACTGTATCTATTGGTTTATCTGCGCTGTCGGCTGCGGTTGCCGCGCGCCGTTTAATCTCTGGGTATAAATCCTCGCCGTCCCGTGTAATTTCCAGCAGCCACGCCATGTGGTTGATGCCTGCAATTTTGTAGGAAATATGGTCGGTGGGCATATCCAGCTTTTTGAGCAGGCTTTCGGCGCATGTCTGCACACTGTGGCACAGGCCGACCGTTTTGACGCCGGTATACCGCTGCATACCGCCAGTGAGTATTGCCATGGGATTGGTGTAGTTCAAATACCATGCATCCGGGCATACCTCTTCCATGATTTTGGCATAGTCTAGCATGACCGGCAGTGTGCGCAGCGCACGGAAAATACCGCCGATGCCCAACGTATCTGCAATGGTCTGGCGCAGGCCGTATTTTTTCGGGATTTCAAAATCGGTGATGGTGCAAGGATCATAACCGCCCACCTGGATGGCGTTCACCACATAAGTTGCACCGGACAGCGCCTTGCGCGGGTCGTCATAGGCGGTAATGTTTGCCCTGCCGCCGTTGCAGTTGCTGTTGATGGCATGCAGCATGGCCTCTGATTCTTTCAGCCGCTGCATATCAATATCGTACAGGGCAATTTCGCTTTCCCGCAGCGACGGCGTCAGCATACAGTCGCCCAGCACATTTTTTGCAAAAATCGTGCTTCCGGCTCCAATAAACGTAATTTTTGGCATTGGCGTTTCCCTCCTGTTATCAGATGGCTTTATCATAGCAAATTTGCCATTGCGATGCTATAGATTTTTGTTGCTTTTTTTGGTATAAATGTGGTATGATGAGCTGAGACGGGGGTGCCGGCAGATGGATTTTTTGATAAAAAATAGTTGGGAAGGGCCGCTTAGGCTCTATGTAGCGGGGGAAGAACAATGTGCGCCCTATTATCATTTCGGGCCATGGGTGCGCCGGCATTACCTGCTGCACTATATCTATTCTGGATGCGGTTATTTTACCTGCGGCGGCCATACCTATCCGCTGCATGCGGGGCAGGCGTTTCTCATTGTTCCCAATATGGTCACCTATTATCAGGCAGATGGGGAACTGCCCTGGCATTATACGTGGTTGGAGTTTGGCGGGGAACAGGCGGAAGCGTTTTTACGCCGGTGCGGGCTGGGGGAAACACAGCCTGTTTATACAGCAAAGGATAAAGAGGCCGTATCGCAGCAGTTTCGGCGGCTTTTGGATTTTGTGCAGGAAAACCGGGAGGATGGGTACCGGGTTATGGGCGGCGCGTTTTTGCTGTTTGACGCGCTGATCCGCTGCAATGCGGCGCCGCCGCCAGCGCCGGAAAAACCGGCGGGGGAATATGTCCACCGGGCGGTGGAATATATCCGGTATCATTATTACCGCCCGATTACAGTATCAGAACTGTGTGCGCTGGTGGGGGTGGAGCGCTCTTATTTGTGCCGGCTGTTTAAGGCGCAGACAGGCAAAAGCCCACAGGCTTATATCCTGGCTTATAAGCTGGATGCTGCCCGTATGCTTTTGCAGGATGGAAATTTGAGCGTGGCGCAGGCGGCGCGGTCGGTGGGGTATGAAGACCAGTCGGCCTTTTCCAAATTGTATAAAAAACGGTTTGGCATTGCCCCAAAACAGGAACAGGGCCGCTTATCATAAGCGGCCCTGCTTGTTTATCTGTCAAAAAACCCCGATACCTGGCTGTGGATACGTGCCCATTCCGTTTCGGGCACTTCTTCCAGGATGATGTCAATCCCCGGTTTATGGGTGCGGATCAGCTGCGACAGGTACGGCAGATCCAACATGCCGTCTCCGGCCAGCCGGCCGTGCATCGCGCCGTTTTCTACTACAAAATCCTTTAAATGCAGGACGGCAATGCGGTCCCCGTACAGGGAAAACGCCTCGTCCATCATGTCCCGCTGGCGGCCATAATTGCCAATGTCCAGCAGATTGACCGGGTCAAAAATGGCAAACACATTGGGGGAGTCCAGATCGTCTAAAAACCGCTTCATGCGCTTGGGGCAGTACAGGGTGTGCAGGGCGACCGGTTCAATGCCCACCATGATCCCTAAGCTTTCTGCGCGCCTGGCTAAGGGGCGCATTCCATCCAGCAGCCGCCGGTAGGCATGCTCCGATCGGGTTTCCGCAGTGCCGGGTCCGGCATAGCACCCGGTTTCGGTGCCAATCATGTCCGCTCCCAAGTATTTTGCAAACAGCATATGTTCGCAAAATTTATCCAACCCAGCTTGCCGTATGGCATCGTCTGGATGGACGGGGTCAATGTAGCAACCCAGTACAGAGATATGGACGCCGTTTTTGTCCAGTTCCCGTTTGAGTTGCGCCGCCAGCCCCGGGCTGAATATGCCTGGTTCCCAGGAAATATCCGGGAAGGATTTGGACAGGGCGAGCTGTAAGGTTCTTATTCCCAGCCGTTTGCAGTTTTCCATCAATGTTTTGCCGGTATGATAGGGCAGGTCGTGCCCCCGGGTACCAATCTGCATGGCCGTTCCTCCGTTTTATTTTTATTGGCGTTTGACGCCGGATATGAGATAGCGGCTGTCCGTTTCTGAACAGCAATCTATGGTAAACCATGCTGTAAATTGTTTGGACAGGGTTACACATGCTGGTTCCCTGCCGCATGGTATCCGGCACGCTCTAAAAGTTTGACAATGGCCGGAATAAAAATAAGCTGGATGAGAATGCCTGGCAGCGCGACTGCAAAGGATGCTGACAAAAATGCACCAAGCCCATAGGCTTTCCCAGCCATTCCCAGCAATATGGCATTGGCGCAGCCAGATACCGCCCGCCCGGCCAGCATAGCGGAGATAAGCGACGGATAAATGCCCCATTTGCCGTACAGCAGCCCTGAAACAGCGCCGTAGCAGGCCAGTTCCAGGCACATAGCCAGCCCGGTCGGATAAAGGGCCGGCATGCCGGTCAGCAGGGATGACAGCAGCGGTACTACAATACCGCATAAAACGCCATATTGCCAGCCGCACAGCAGCCCGCACAGCAAAATAGGGATATGCATGGGCAAAAATGCAGGGCCGGCGCCGCCGAACATGTGAAAGACGGTAGGGAGCAGCAGCCCCAGTGCGGTGCACAGGGCGGCAGTTACCAATTGTTTTGTATGGTTTTTCATCGGTTCTTCCTCATTTCCTTGATGGTTCTGTATGTAAAACGGCTGATTTAACATGTGCCGTCCTTTTTATGCCGCATTTTAAGAAGCAGGATGGTAACAGACAGCAGCAGCGGGAAAATGGCCCCTGCGGATAATCCTGCCCGCAATGCCAAATCTGGGCGGGATACGGCCGTGATATCCGATAGGAACCCTGTCAGCCAGGGCCCCGCCGAGCATCCCAAATCGCCAAACAGCGCCAAAAAGGCAAATAACGCGGCGCCGCCCATGGGAAAAGCCGCGGCGGACAATGAGACGGTACCCGGCCACATCAGGCTGACCGCCAGCCCGGTCAGCGCACAGGCCGCCAGCGAAATCGTTGGGTGTGGGAAAAATGCTGCAGCCAGGTAGCACACCACCGCAAACAGCGCGCATAAAAGCAGGATATTATCCAGTTTCCACTTTGCGCCGCATATCCCGAACCCGGTGCGCCCAATCCCCATAAAGACGGCAAACAGGCAGGGCCCGGCAATGTCGCCCAGCACCTTGTTGACCCCTAGTGCTGATTCGGCAAATAGGGACGACCACTGGGACATAGCCTGTTCTGCTGCACCTGCGCACAGCATAACCAGCAAAAACAGCCAAAGCATACGGTTTTTGAGCAATTCCCGCAGCGGGGTACGGTGTTTGTCTGCTATGGTGGGTGCAAGCGGCACCCGGCAGAAGCGGTATAGGTTATACAACGGCAGGATGGCCCAGGCAAGCGGAAGCCATTGCCACCGGGCATGTCCAATGGCAGCCAGCGCACAGGTGGACAGCAGCACCACCGCCGCCTGCCCCCAGCTGTATGCACCGTGTACCAGCGCCATAGAACTTTGTTTATTTTCCGTTGGCAATGAATTGGCAATGGGGCTCACAATTACTTCGGCAAGCCCGCCGCCGATGGCGTATACCACCACTGGCAGGCAAAGGGCAAAAAACTGCCCGGGCCAGATGGAAGGGCAGGCAGCAAGCAATATAAAGCCCAGCGCTGAACTTGCGCATGAACCAATGGCGGCTGCCCGGTAACCGATGGTATCCACTGCTTTGACAGCCAGTGCATCTACAATTAGCTGGGTTAAAAAGTTGATAAGCGACAGCGCGCCGATTTGCTGGTAGGACAATCCAAATTCACTTTGGAAAATGACAAATAGAATGGGCGCCAGGTTGACGACTGCGGCTTGGGTGACATTTGCCAGGTAGCAAGAGCGCATGGTTTGCCGGTGGGTCATAAAAGTGTCTCTCCTATGGATAAAATTTCATCTTTAGTATACCTGATTTGTGCGGAAATGGCAAGAGGGAAACAGATGTGTTTTATTGTGTTTTGAAAATCCCTTTAAAATAGCTTTCAGCCGTGTCCCCACTGGGGCGGTTGTTGCGTTTGAGCATATACAGGCATTCGGGATCTCCCCGCCGGATGGTATTGATCCCTGCTTCGCATGATAGGCTGGCGCGGTAGCCCAGCTCTTTGATCACAGGGTAAGAATCGTATGAAACGCTGCCAAACGGATAGGTAAATGCAGTGGGGGCAACGCCGGTGTTGGCGCGCAGCAGGTCGTCCGCGCGCTTTAAATCAGTGCGCAGCGCTTCCTGGTACTGCTGGGTGCTTTCGCCTTTCATTTTATGGGCGCCGCTGCGTTTGCCGCTGCTTGCATGCATATCATACGAGTGGTTTTGCAGCTCTACCAGGCCGGACTGTACCATTTCCTGCGCCATTGGCCATGTAATATGTGTATAATAAGCGTTATGTTCCCCTTTTTCAGTATAGATCTGGCTGTATTTTGCAATGGGCGACAGCACAATTTTGATATTGAGTTCTTTGATGATGGGGAACACATATAGGTAATTGTTGTAGTAGCCGTCGTCAAAGGTAACCATGATGGGCTTTTCGGGCAGGTCCGCCTGGTTATCCACATAGGCAATCAAATCGGCGATATGGACGGTTTGGTAGCCCTGCTCAAGCAGATAGCGCATATCTTTTTCAAACTGATCCGGTGTGACGACAAATTTCCCCGAGCGGCTGCTGTCTTTGAGTATGGCGTGGTACATGATCACTGGGAGCGTCCGTTCTTCTTCATTCAGGGCGGCGCGGATGGTAGATTCGTGCGTTTTAAGTTCCATGCCACCTAGGCAATAGCCGGCTGCTACGATGATAAGCAGCAGCAGTACCAGCCGGTATGCGGCTTTGTGTCCCATGTCCTCACTCCTCCTGCGGCGATTGCCCCGCTGTCCCAAGTTCTGCAAATCCAAACTGCCGGTAATATTCTTTGGTTTCCGGCACTTTATAGACGGTAGATTTGTTTTTTTGCAGGAAATTCACGATTTCATAGCAGTCAATCCAGATTTCATTGTTGCCTTCTTTTTGCGATTCGTCAAAAATAAGCTGGATACCGAAATGCAGGTGCGGGACGTTGATATTATTGACGTTTTCCTTGGTGGAATAGCCCGTCATGCCAAGATATCCGATAACGTCGCCGGCCTGGACCATACTGCCTTCCTGCAGGTCGGCGTGGTAGGGGCGGTCTTTGCGCAGGTGGGCATAGTAATAGTACCGTTTGTTGTCCAGGCTGCGGATGCCAATGCGCCAGCCGCCGTACTGGTTCCAGCCCAGGGCCTCGACAATGCCCGATTCCACTGCAATGATGGGTGTGCCGATATTGCCCATCAAGTCGTTGCCCAAATGCTTGCGCGCAAAGCCGTAGGAGCGTTTGTTGCCAAAATCGTCGTAGTGGCCGAAATCGTAGCCGCGTGCAATGGGGGAAAAGGCCTTGAGCCCGTATACGGTTTTCCATGCCTTTTGGCCGCTGTTTTCGTCGGGTATATATTCTACTTTATAGTCCCCGAGCATGCCGCCCAGCACGGCGGTAAATGCCTCTTGATAGTAGGGAAAGTATTTCATGTCCTTGGTCAGATCTTCCATGGATTGCCCGGCGTTTAATTTTTCCACTAACGCGGCCATATCCGCAGATTTATATTGCTTAAAATCGTTGCCGTACCGGGTGGCAAGATAGGCCAGAAGGTCAATCCAGCTTATGGGGCGGTCGCTTCCGTGGCTGTCGATATCGTATTTCATGGCTTGGCTCATGGCCTCGGCGGTGATGTTAAAATCCACCCATTTAATAAAGTCCTTTTTATCTTCCGGCGGCTGCTGTGCAGTATCCGGTGATTCGTTTTGCTCGTCCTGGCCGGCGGCGCCCTCCTGCTGCACAGACTCTGGCTCCGGGTCTGCCGCCGCAGGGCTGGATAAGGTGGTATAACAAAGGAAGGCCGCCGCCGCGAGCAGGCAAAGGCACACGGCCGCGGCAATGAGCTGTTTGAGGTGGAACACATAGAACAATCCAATCACCACGCATTGATAGAATGTACGTAATGCTATATGTATGCGCGGGGCCGGGTGATTATGAGGTGCTTTTGTGCATTTCGGGACGGATTTTGGAAGTTTTCTTTACAGGATGTTTACAGGATGGAAAAAATGTGATATGATAATACCTATTGAAATGGGAGGTGACAGGGATGCAGATGAAACAATATTGGCGGCTGCTGGCAGTGCTGCTGGCCGTCTTTGTTTTGGTGTCCCTGTGCCTGCCGGCAGCTGCATGGCCAGACGGCGTGTCGCCCGGCTTTTTGCAGTCGGAGTTTATGGCGGTGCCCGCTTACTGTTCTGCAGACAGGCTGGAGCTGCGGGCGGCCCAGGACGGCTGTCAGCCAGTGTTCCTGCGTCAGGCTGCCATACTTGGGCTTGGTTTGGATATGCTTGAAAGCACGCAGACGGCAGCCTGGTGGAAGGATTTGCTGCTGTATGTGGTGGCTCTGGCGGCGCTGTTTGTTATTGTGTACGTCCATAAAAAGGATGGACGGAAACGTGCATCTTTTCTAGTTGCAGAAATCCAATATTATAAATAGGGGGTTACGTTTTGAATCGAAAGATTACGTTTTTTGTTGTAGCGGTCATCATTGCCGCAGTTGCTTGCCTTTCTGCATTTGGCTTAGGGCCAATCAACAGTGCGGCGGATATCCGGTTTGGCATTGATATCCGTGGCGGTGTGGAAGCGACGTTTGTACCAAAAGATTTGGACCGTGCGCCGACTGACGAGGAGCTGGAATCTGCGCGGGCTATCATTGAAACCCGGATGGACAGCCAGAATATTTTGGACCGCGAGGTTACCATTGACAAAGAGGGCGGCGGTATCATTGTACGCTTCCCGTGGAAATCGGATGAAACCAGCTTCAATCCGGAAGAAGCCATTGCAGAGCTTGGTGAAATGGCGCGTCTGACCTTCCGGGACGAGCAGGGGACCGTGCTGCTGGAGGGAAGTGATATCAAGAGCAGTTCCGCGGTTGTACAGCAGGGCCAGCCGATGGTGCAGCTGGAATTCTCGCCGGAGGGCGCGCAGAAATTTGCCGATGCAACCGGCCAGCTGGTCGGCCAGCGGATGTCCATTTATATGGATGAGACCATGATTTCCAGCCCGACGGTCAACGAGCAGATTACCGGCGGCAGTGCGGTGATTGAAAACATCGGTTCTCAGGAAGAAGCGGTGGATTTGGCAAATAAGATCAATTCGGGCGCCTTGCCGTTTGCGCTGGAGACCAAAAACTTCACCTCCAACAGCCCGACCATGGGCGCTGGCGCATTGCAGATTATGATGCTGGCCGGTTTGATTGCCTTCATCCTGATTTTGCTGTTTATGATCATCCGGTACCGCCTGGCCGGTTTTGTCAGTTGCATTGCGCTGGTTTTGCAGCTTGCAGGGCAGATTTTGTTTATTTCCATCCCGCAGATTACGCTGACGCTGCCCGGTATTGCCGGCGTCATCCTATCGCTGGGGATGGGCGTTGACGCAAACGTCATTATATCCGAACGTATCAGCGAAGAGCTGCGCCATGGCGCAACGGTGCGCGGCGCTATCAAGAGCGGCTACCACCGGGCGTTTTCATCGGTGCTGGACGGCAACCTGACCACAGCCATTGTCGCTATCATCCTGATGATCTTTGGATCGGGCACCATGTTCTCGTTCGGCTATACGCTTTTGGCAGGTATCATTTTGAATTTTGTGGCCGGCGTGCTGTCTACCAGGCTCATGCTGACATCCCTGGCGCAGTTTAAAGCCTTCCAGAATAACCGCTGGTTCTATGTAGGGAAAGACAAACGCACCATGCAGTTTTTCCAGAAACGGTATATTACGTTTATCGTGTCAGCCTGTATTATGGTGGTCGGTATCATCAGCTGCCTGGCTGGCAGCGTGACGCTGGATACCCAGTTTAAGGGCGGCGCGGTCATCAAATATTCCTTTAGCGGGGAAATAGACGCAAATGCCGCTGCGAATGCAGTTTCCGAGGTGGTAGACCGTCCGGTTTCGGCACAGGTGACCAATGATGTTGGCACCGGCGAGCAGCGGCTGGTGCTCACCTTTGCAGGAAATACCGGATTGACGCCTGACCAGCAGGCAGCGGTTACCCAAAAGCTGGCCGAAACCAACGCACAAGCCAATTTTGAGCTGAATGAATCGCTGATGGTAGAACCGTATATTGGCCAGCGTGCCTTGAACCGGTCTATTTTGGCAGTTGTTTTGGCGTTTGTGCTCATTGTGATTTATGTGGCCTTCCGCTTCCGGAAGATTGGCGGCTGGTCGGCTGGTGTGATGGCGCTGGTTGCGCTGATACACGACGTACTGGTGGTATTTTTTACATTCGCACTGCTGCGTATCCCACTGGGGGATTCGTTTATCGCGGTTGTGCTGACGATTATTGGGTATTCCATCAACGATACCATTGTCATCTATGACCGTATGCGGGAAAACAAACGGCTTAATCCCAAGTGGGATGTGGTGGAGCTTGTCAACAACAGTATTTCCTCTACCATGATGCGTTCGGTCAATACCGCGCTGACCACTGTTATTTGTTCGCTTTTGATGTTTGCGTTTGCACTGGCTTATGGCATTGATTCTATCCGCACCTTTGCGTTGCCCATGACCATCGGCCTGATTTCCGGCTGTTATTCTACCATTTGCATTGCAGGCCCGCTGTGGGCGATGTGGCAGCGGTTTAAGGCAAACCGGAAAAAAGCGGCTTAATGGTTTTTGTAAAAAAAGGATACGGGTTAATATTTACCCGTATCCTTTTTTATTTTGTGCAGGCTGCAAGGGGTTGTCATTCAAACTGTGTCTTCCAGTTTTCGTGTTCATAGGCGTCAAAACACATCAATATTTGTTCCCTGGTAGTTTTCTCTGCTGCAAGGGTATTTGGCAGTTCTTCCCGCCCAAAGTATGCAATGCCCGTTGTTTCAATGTTTTCTACAAATGCGCCGCTGATTGCGCGGCACAGGATGAATATTTTGATAACTCCATACGCGTAATTGCGCACGTTGTGTTTCCGCCAGTCTTGTACGGCAATGAGCCGATCGGGCAAAACGTCCAAGCCCGTTTCTTCTTTGGCTTCTTTGATATTCATAACATGACCCTTTCAGCGGAGATTCAGGATTTTTCGGTATCAAGGTATAATCTTACAGCCCATGCGGGAACCTTCTGGTGCAGGGCTTTTTCTTTGTAAAAAACAAAAGCAGTCTCATAATCGGTGGGCTTTTCCGGGTAGATTCCGTCGCCGTCTGTGAAGTAGAGAAGACCTTTGAGGTTTTTCAGTTTCCTCTCGCTGCGAAGCTTTTCTATATAGTCAAAAACAGGTCGGAAATCGGTTCCGCTGCGTCCGTGGATTCTGAGATTTTTGAGATAATCCTTCCAGTCTTTTTCGCAGATAATGTGTGCCACGTCCTGTACAAAGCAGTCACATTGTATGAT
>CALGRC010000091.1 GCA_937959315.1 uncultured Clostridia bacterium
AAATTTATCTGAAAGATGGTTAACCATACTCAAAATACTCATCCAAAAAACCAATGGCAGCATGATTTTTTCCATAAACGAACCAATGAGCTGTACAAAATATAAAAATACCGGTTCTAATCCGACGGCAGTTGATACGCCGCCGGTACTCATTAAAAGCCCAATATAGGTCGGGACTGCCGCTTTCAGAAACACGACCTGGTCGGCTATAACGCTGCGCGCCATGTTCGTACAGTCGTAAAACCCTTTGATTAAAATACCGAGGAATAGCAAATAGCACGCCAAAAATGCAACCTCGTTAACCCCTTTGTTTTCAAACGATCCCTGCAAGTTGGTCAAAACCGCACATACGATGGCTAATACAATCAGCGCCAGTAAAATGTGAATATTGTTGTAAAGTTCACTGCTGAAAATTTTTAGAAACTTTCCAATCAGGCTCTGCGGTTCAAAAATAGCGTTGCCGTCCGCAATTTGCTCCACCACTGCATCAAAATCAAATTCCGGCGCTGCTTGCTGTAAATTTTCAGTATAAGCTGCCCCTTCAACTTGCGACAGATCCAGCGCTTCCATTTGCGGCGCAATATCAACCGCATCTTGCGCAAGGCACGGCACAGGCAGCAAAAGGAATAGCAGCATTACAAGTAAGCCTTTTTTCATTGGTTCTCACCTCTTTTTAAAACATACTTGTCAGCAGGTTTAATAGGCTGAGCAGAATTGGCGAAGCAAGATAGACAATCAGAATTTTGCCGGCCAGTTCTACTTTGGTTGCAATGGCTGTTTCCCCGGCGTCTTTACACACTTGTGCGCCAAATTCGCATAAATAAGCAACGGCTATAATTTTTAATATGATATTGACAAATGCCAAATCCAAGTTGATGCGGCGGGTGATCTCGTTCAAAATGTCAACAATGCTGTCCAAATAAGCTGATGTAAAGGATAAAATGAGAACGCCCGCCGCGATACTAAGCAAAACAGCAAGTTCTGGCTTCTGTGCTTTTAACACTGCAATCAGCAAAGTCGCAATAACTGCAATGATGACAATTTGTAAAATATCCACCGTTTTTCCCCCGTTTACAGGTTAAAAATGGCTTTTATTGTTGAAAACAGCACATCGATTTGCTTAATAACTATGAGCAGTACAACAATCAGGCCGGCCAGTGTTGTCATCATTGCCTGTTCTTCCCGTCCGGAACGGATAAGCAATTGGTTGAGCACTGCAACCAAAATGCCGACGGCGGCAATTTGAAATATCAGGTCAACGTTCATTTTTGTATCCCCCTTTTTGGCGGTCAAAATAGCAATATGGCAATTAAAATGCCGGCATAAATGCCTAAACTGGTAAATAATTTTTGGTTTTTCTGACTGGATTCCCGCGCTTCTGCCAGCTGAACCCGTAATTTTTCTCGTACAGCCGATATATGTTTGAGCTGTCCTTCAACATCGCTGCCGCCTAGGGCTGTGCCAAAGGATATGACCGTTTCTAAGTCTGCTTTGGTCATCGACAGGTTGATACGGTGATTCTCAACTGCTATCTGCCATGCGTCCGCGGCCGTATCCCCAGTGTGGATATCCAACCTTTTGGCAGCTTCTTCAAAGATGGCGCTGATTATGCCATCGGCCGTTTTGGAAACTGCTATAAATGCCTGTGCCAGCGGCGCTTGTGTAAAACGAATTTCCGTCTCTAGCTGTGCGGCTGCAGTTTGTAAGTCAGTGAGTTCTTTGACGCGGTTTTTATACTTCAACGCTTTTTGAAACCCCAAACAACTGCTAGCGGCAACGATAAACAGCCCGCCAATCAATTTAATAATCATGGCGGTCCCTCCGCAGTACCCGTTCCACCGTACCGGTTCCCATCCGCCGGCTCAGTTCAATCACACAGTCAAAATGCGGGATGCAGGATTTAAAAAATGGGCGCTGCATGATATCCTCTAAATTGCGGCCGTGCGCAGTTGTAATTACTTGTACGCCGCAGCCAAGTACCTGGGCCAGTGCATAAGCATCCGTTTCCAATCCAATCTCATCTGTGATGATGACATCCGGCGACATACTCCGCACCAACAGCGGCATTCCGGCAGATTTTGGGCAAAAATCCAGGACATCGGTGCGGATACCGACATCTTGCTGCGGCACGCCGTTGCACATGGCGGCAATTTCACCGCGTTCATCTACCAGCCCTACTTTAATAGCAGCTTCCCCATTTCCGATCTGCCGCGCAATATCGCGGAGCAAGGTGGTTTTTCCGCTCTGCGGCGGCCCAATAATCATGGTATTATGTATTTTATCCCCTTGTATGATATCTGGCAAAACGGTGTTTGCCACTCCGACTACTGCGTGTGCAATCCGGAGGTTGAGGGCAGAAACATCCCGGATGTGGGCAATAGTGCCGCCGTCCATAACCGTTGTCCCCGTCACCCCCATCCGGTGCCCGCCGGATATCGTAATATAGCCGCATTTCAGTTTATCGGATACGGCATAAATGGAATTTTGTGAAGCAAGCTGTAAGGTGTCGTCAATATCCTTTTTACTACAAACCAATGCGCCGTTCAGCGATGTGACAGGCTGTCCATTTTCTGATAAAAACCAGCAGCCGTCCGACGTATAAAGCGCTGCCGGACGCTGGATGCCCAAGCGGATTTCTTCCAGGCCATTCCATATGCTATCCCGCAACAGCCCGGCGGCGGTACGAATGTGCGGCGCAAGATAAGGCAGGATTTGCAGTTTTGATACGGGGTTCTTTTGTGTATTCATGCAGCAGTTCACCTCAAATTGTAAAGATGGTTATGTATATGCTTGTCCGCCACCGATTAGAACTACTTTCTTTCTTGACAAACCGTTTGATTATGGGTACAATGAAGGCAGCCGGGAAAGGGGGCGCCAGTATGGGGGTAGAATCTATGGAAAAATCTGATTATCTAAAATTGCCAGATGAACGGCTAGCAATGTTATCCCAAGAAGGCAATGATGCTGCAAGAGATCAGTTGATGGAAAAGTACAAGGGCTTTGTAAAGGCCCGTGCGCGGACTTATTTTCTCATCGGTGCCGACCGGGAAGATATTATCCAGGAAGGGATGATAGGGCTCTATAAAGCAATCCGGGATTATAAAAGTGATAAGCCGGCTTCGTTCCGCGCCTTTGCTGAGCTGTGTATTACCCGGCAGATGATAACTGCAGTAAAAACTGCCACCCGGCAAAAACATATCCCGCTTAATTCTTATATTTCACTCAACAAACCTGTTTATGATGAAGAAAATGAACGGACACTGCTGGATACTATCACCGAAGAAAATCACTTTGATCCGGAAGAAATCATGATTACCAAAGAACATTTGGGATTGATGGAAGAAAAAATGGTGCAGTCTCTTAGCCATCTGGAACGGAATGTAATGAGTTTGTACTTGGATGGACAAAGCTATATTGAAATTGCCAGACGGTTAAAAAAAAGTGAAAAATCGATTGATAATGCTTTGCAGAGGGTAAAACGAAAAGTGGAAAAATTTATACAGGAAACAGCCGATGCATAAAAGTATTTAAGAAAATATGACCAATTTTTGAACAATAGGAACCTATTTATCATAAACGCACAAAAACTGCAAGCGGCTATGAAAATATTGGTGAAAGTATGCCATTGCAAAAAGCATAATGGAATGCTATCATATAACCATACCACAACTAACATAACAAACTTTTTTCATTTTCCCTCCTTTTTTTGAAGGAATCATGGAAGCCGCCTATGAGAAGGCGGCTTATTTTTTTGCCTTTACTTGACATTTGGGACAAGGAATTCTATAATGAAAGATACCATATACTGATACGGGAGGTATTTACAGATGATTCATCTGACGCTGAAAGGCAATGAAGTACAGCAGTTTGAAAACGGCGTAACAATATTGGAAGTGGCAAAATCTATTAGCGAAGGATTGGGCCGCGCGGCCTTGGCCGGAAAAGTTAACGGCGAGCTCAAAGAACTGTCTTACAGGCTTGAACACGACTGTGCTTTGGAAATTTTAACCTTTGATTCTGACGAAGGAAAACTGGTGATGCGCCATACTGCGTCCCATGTGTTGGCACAGGCAGTGAAACGCCTATACCCAACTGCAAAATTAGCGATTGGCCCTGCCATTGAAAATGGGTTTTATTATGATTTTGACATAGATGTTAATTTAAACACGGATGATTTGAAAAAAATTGAAGAAGAAATGAAAAAAATCGTCAAAGAGAAGTATGAAATCAAACGGTTTGAACTGCCGCGGGAAGAAGCGATAAAACTGATGGAAGAACGCGGCGAACCTTATAAGGTAGAACTCATCAACGACCTGCCCGGCGACGCTGTTATTTCGTTTTACAGCCAAGGGGAATTTACCGACCTATGCGCCGGCCCACATGCTGCGGATACGTCCTGTGTTAAAGCGTTCAAACTGCAAAGTGTGACGGGCGCTTATTGGAAGGGCAGCGAAAAAAATAAAATGCTACAGCGGATTTATGGTACTGCATTTTCAAAAAAGAGTGATTTAAATGAATATCTAGAAAAATTGGAAGAAGCCAAAAAGCGTGACCATAACAAGGTTGGCCGTGAGATGAAACTGTTTACAACTGTAGATTATATTGGCCAAGGCCTGCCGATTTTGCTTCCAAAAGGTGCGCGGATTATACAGACTTTGCAGCGTTTTGTAGAAGATGAAGAAGAAAAGCGCGGATATCTGTTAACCAAAACGCCATTTATGGCAAAAAGCGATTTATATAAAATATCCGGCCACTGGGATCATTATCGCGATGGTATGTTTGTGTTGGGCGACCCGGAAAAGGATAAAGAAGTTTTCGCCTTACGCCCCATGACTTGCCCATTCCAATTTCAGGCGTATTTAAACGAAATGCGCAGTTACCGCGATTTGCCGCTGCGCTATAATGAAACTTCTACCCTGTTCCGCAATGAAGCATCCGGTGAAATGCACGGCCTTATCCGTGTGCGGCAATTTACCATATCGGAAGGCCACTTGGCTTGCCGTCCAGACCAAGTAGAGGATGAATTTAAGGGTTGTTTGGATTTGGCAAACTATATGCTGGAAACATTGGGCTTACGGGAGGATGTCTATTACCGGTTTTCCAAGTGGGATCCGAATGACCGCGAAAAATACATTGGCAGCGACGAGGATTGGAATGCAACGCAGGGCCTGATGAAGAGCATTTTAGATAAATTGGGATTAGAATATTCCGAGGAAGAAGGCGAAGCGGCATTTTATGGGCCAAAGCTGGATATCCAAATAAAAAATGTGCATGGGAAAGAGGATACATTGATAACCATTCAAATCGACTTCCAGCTGGCAGAACGGTTTGGGATGGATTATGTAGACCGCGACGGCGAAAAGAAATATCCGTATGTCATTCACCGTACCTCTTTAGGTTGCTATGAGCGGACGCTGGCTTTGTTGATTGAAAAATACGGCGGTGCATTCCCAACTTGGCTGGCGCCTACGCAGGTGCAAATTATCCCGGTATCGGAACGGCATTTTGATTATGCATCCAAATTAAAACAGCAGTTTGTAGAACAGCATATCCGTGCAGAAGCGGATTTGCGTAATGAGAAACTTGGTTATAAAATCCGTGAAGCACAAGTAGATAAAGTCCCCTATATGCTAGTCATTGGTGACAAAGAAGTGGAAAGCGGCGAAGTTTCTGTCCGTTCCCGTAAAGAGGGAGATCTGGGCAGCCAACCGATTGCGGTGTTTTTAGAAACGATAAAAAGAGAAATTGCAAACCGCGTCAATAATGTAAAATAAACAAAAGCGAAAACCCATCTTCCTTTCAAAATTAGGAAGATGGGTTTTCGTTTATCATAACAAAATTATGTAAACCACTATTTCCCAGACAATAAATCAATTGCCCTAGGTACAGCATCCTTTGCATTTTTCCAATCTGCATCAGCATACCGATAGTCAAATTTTTTTGTAAACCAACTGACGTCTTCTTTTGTTTGTGCCAAATATACTTTTTCCTTCTCTAAAAGCTGCTTTGTAAAAGAATATAGCATAGTTTCATCTAAATGGCGCGCAGCGCCTTGGAGCAACAGCGCTGTATGCGGCAGGCAAAACCCCTTTGCCGCCCAGAATTGTTCTGGAAAATTCGCTTCTGTGCGATAAAGATAGAATAAATTATCAATAAATTTATCCAATGTATCTGTAAGTTTTTGGCATATTAAGCAGTTCCTGCTTTTCCGCTGTATCTGTGAACCAAGTGCTGCAACCTTTTGGCGCAAGGTTCCATTTTTCTTTTGAAAAAGGCTTTTTGTAGGTTTGATGTGTTGTAATTCCGATTGGAACTGATGTTCGAGTTTATCCATATGAGATTCCAAAATTAATGCCAAACTGAGTTTGGTAGGGTTTTGTAGCAATTTTTGGAAATGAGCATGGCAAAAACCCACTTCATTTGACAGCTGCCGTTCATCCGGTT
>CALGRC010000092.1 GCA_937959315.1 uncultured Clostridia bacterium
TCCCGATATCCTTCATTGCAACGACTGGCAGACGGCGCTCATACCGGTATTGTTAAAAGCTTCTTTTTCAGGTGACGGCCGGTATCACGGCATGAAAACGGTATTTTCTATCCATAATATAGAGTATCAGGGTAAGGTGGCATTTGGATTTTTGCAAGAGGTGCTGGGGCTGCCGCAGTATTGGCACAATGTGCTGGCAATGGGGGAATGCCTGGATTTTATGAAGGGGGCCATCGAGGTTGCCGACCGGGTATGTACGGTATCGCGTACTTATTCGTATGAAATCCGCTATCCGTATTTTTCACATGGATTGGACAGTGTGCTGCAGCAGCATGCGCACAAGCTCAGCGGGATTGTCAATGGTATCGACTTTACCGTGTTTGACCCGGCTTCCGACCCCGTGCTGTTTGAGCATTTTTCTGCCGGGGAAACAGATAAAAAATACCGCAATAAAACATTTTTGCAGGAAAAGGTAGGGCTTCCTACCCGGCCGGATGTGCCGGTCATTGCGATGATTTCACGCCTGGTGGAGCACAAGGGGCTGGATTTGGTTTGCGGTATCTGTGACGAGTGGATGAAGCGGGACGTGCAACTGGTAGCCATTGGTACCGGAGAGCGGCAGTATGAGGATATGCTGCGCTATCTGGCCTATACTTATCCGGATAAGGTGTCGGCAAATTTGCTGTTCGACCCGGTACTGGCCAATCAGGTATATGCGGGCGCAGATTTTTTCCTGATGCCGTCCAAGAGCGAACCGTGCGGATTGTCGCAGCTGATTGCTATGCGGTATGGCGCCATTCCCATTGTGCGGGAAACCGGCGGCCTAGTGGATACTGTACCGCCGCTCAACACCGAGACGCTGGAGGGCCGGGGATTTACCTTTAAAGCCTATAATGCACACGATATGCTGGATGCCATTGACCGTGCCGTTTCCTTTTATCATCAGACCGATAAACGGCGGGCGGTTGTAGAACAGGTCATGCGCTATGACAGCAGTTGGGCACAGCCGGGGCAGGAGTATCTGGATCTGTATCAAAGCATATCATAACAAAGGGGAAAACCGTATTTTGCAGGTCGGGGGAAAAATCAGTCAATGGTGTGAGCATCATGGAAAAGAGGGATGATATTGTGAAATTGAGAAAAGAAAATATCCTGATGATGTTGAACAGTGAAAGCGCAAAAGCGTTTGGCTGTTACTTGGCCGACGCCACCAAGCAGCAGATTTACCAAATTGTCTGTACAGTGGTGCACGACCTGTTGATGAAAAAGCGGCGGGATTTTTCCAAACGGGTTGACAATGGGGCAGGCAAAGAGGTTTACTACATGTCCATGGAATTTTTGGTGGGCACCTCATTGCGCAATAACCTATATAATTTGGGGCTGGAGGCCATGTTCCGGAATTTGCTGTCCGGTGTGGGCGTTGCACTGGATGAGCTGTATGAGATGGAGCCGGATGCAGGCCTTGGAAACGGCGGCCTGGGAAGGCTGGCAGCTTGCTATATGGATGCGCTGTCCTCGCTGTCCATGCCGGCGACTGGCTTTTCCATCCGGTATGAGTTTGGCATTTTCCGGCAGAAAATTGTAGACGGCTGGCAGATGGAGTTCCCGGACGACTGGCTGGAACGCGGGGATGTCTGGCTGAGCCGCCGCGCTGAGGAATCGTATGAGGTGCGGTTTGGCGGCCGTGTGGATATGGGCTATGAGGATGGGCAGCTAAAGCCGGTACACACCGGGTATGAAACGGTGATCGCCGTTCCTTATGACATGATGATTTCCGGATATGATTCCGACGCGGTCAACCCCCTGGTGCTATGGGGGGCAAAATCGCCCAAAAGCATTGATATGCCGGCCTTTTCGCGCGGGGAATATGCCAAGGCGCTAGAGGATAACACCAAGGCAGAGGTGCTCACCAAGGTGCTCTATCCGGCGGACGACCACCGGGAAGGCAAAATATTGCGGCTCAAGCAGCAGTATCTGCTGGTGTCGGCGTCGGTGCAGAGCATTGTGGCAAAGCACTTAAAAAAATATGGAACACTGGACAATTTACCCGACAAAGCGGCCATCCACATCAACGATACCCACCCGGCGCTGTGTGTGCCAGAGCTCATGCGGATTTTGATGGATGAGCACGGCTATGGCTGGGATGCGGCATGGGATATCACTGGCAAAACGCTCTCCTATACCAACCATACGGTGATGAGCGAGGCGCTGGAGCATTGGCCGGTGGATATTTTTGAGCCGATTTTGCCGCGCATATATCAGATTGTCTGCGAAATTAACCGGCGGCTGCTGGAAGAGCTGCGCGGGGTGTATCATGATGATGACCGGAAAATCGACTACATGGCAGTGCTTTCCGGCGGCGAGGTGAAAATGGCCAATCTGTGCCTGGCCTGCTGCCACAAAATCAACGGCGTATCCAAATTGCACAGCGATATTTTGAAAACCAGTATTTTCAAAGATTATTACTATATTTATCCGGAACGGTTCACCAATGTTACCAACGGCATTGCCTACCGGCGGTGGCTGTGCCAGTCCAACCCCGCACTGACCGAGCTTTTGTGCGGTTTAATCGGGCATGGGTTTATCCATCATTCGGAGGAGCTTTCCGGTTTGATGAAATTTGAACAGGATACTGCGGTATTGGATGAGCTTCAGAAAATTAAGCGCCAGAATAAAGTGAAGCTGAGCGATTATATTGCCAAGGCAGGCGGTATTAAGATTGACCCGGATTCGCTGTTTGATGTGCAGATTAAGCGGCTGCATGAGTACAAGCGCCAGCTGCTGGATGTATTGCATATTTTATATTTATATAACAAGGTCAAACATGATGCGGGTTTTTCCATGCGGCCGCGTACCTTTTTATTTGCGGCCAAGGCATCGTCCGGGTATTTGATGGCAAAACAGATTATCCGGTTGATTGTGTCTGTGGCAAATCTGGTCAATGCCGACCCGGCAGTGCGCGATGATATACGGGTGGTATTTGCAGAGGATTACAAGGTTTCGCTGGCAGAACGCATTATCCCGGCCGCCGAGCTTTCTGAACAGATATCGGTTGCGGGGAAAGAGGCGTCGGGTACCGGCAATATGAAGCTGATGATAAACGGCGCGGTGACCATTGGAACCATGGACGGCGCCAATGTGGAAATTTATGAGCAGGTGGGGGAAGACAACATGTTCCTGTTTGGCCTGCGCGCACAAGAGGTGGAGGCGCTGTGGCAGGCGGGCTACCGCCCGCTTGACTATGTCAACCGCAATGCAGAGCTGAAAGAGGTGCTGCATATGCTGGTTTCGGGCGAGCTGGGCGCCCGGTTTGACGACATTTACCAGTCGCTGCTGACCGACCGGTTTGGTGTGGCAGACGCTTATATGACGCTGGCGGACTTTGACGATTATGCCAGGGCACAGCAGCGGGTTAACGATACCTACGGCGACCGGGACGCCTTTAACCGGATGTCCTTGGTCAATATTGCGCATGCGGGCATTTTTTCGGCAGACCGTGCAGTACGGCAGTATTGTGACAATATTTGGAATCTCAAGGCTTTCCCGCAGCCAGGCAGGGATCAAAATTAATGGAGCCGGTATTTGACAGCCGCAGTTTAGCGCATAAGACGCCGTTTGGCTGCGTCCGCCAGCAGGAAATGTGTACCATGCGCATTCATATACCGCGCCGGATGGGGGTGCGGGCTGTGGCGCTGATGGTATGCCGCGACGGCCAGGCGCCGTATTCCTATCCCATGGCTTGGGAATCGCTGGAGGAAGGGTATGATGTATATGCCGCAGCTTTTTCTTTGCCAGACTGCGGCCTGTATTTTTATTGGTTTGCTGGAACTGCGGCGGCAGGGGACTATTCCATTTTGTGTGCGCCGGATAATACCGCAGTACTGGATAACGGTGCGCCATGGCAGCTAACTTGTTATGGTAAGGCGTTTGATACGCCGGCCTGCTGGAAGGGCGCAGTGATGTACCAAATTTTCCCTGACCGGTTTTGCCGGGCGGGCGATTGTGATGTGACGGAAAAGATACCGCCCTTTTTAATACATGGCAAATGGGGGGAGCTTCCTGCATATATGCCGCAAACCGATGAAAAAATGTGGAATTGTGATTTTTTCGGCGGGAATTTGCGCGGGATTTTGGAAAAACTGCCGTATCTGCAAGATTTGGGTGTGACGGTCTTGTATTTGAACCCAATTTTTATGGCGTTTTCCAACCATCGCTATGACACGGCCGACTACAGGCGGATAGACCCCATGCTGGGCACCGAAGAGGATTTCCGGACACTGTGCCGGCAGGCGCATGCTTTGGGTATGCGTGTGGTGTTAGACGGCGTATTTTCCCACACCGGCAGCGACAGCGTGTATTTTGATAAAAACAACCGGTTTGGCGGCGGCGCCTACCACAATCCGCATTCGCCCTACCGGAGCTGGTATCAGTTCCAGTCTTGGCCGGAAAAATATACCGCCTGGTGGGGCATTGAGACGTTGCCGTGTGTCAATGAGATGGACGATTCCTATTTGGAATTTATCATAGAAGGGGAAGATAGCGTAGTTGCCCACTGGCTGCGCGCCGGTGCGGATGGGTTCCGGCTGGACGTGGCAGATGAGCTGCCGGATGCCTTTATTGAACGGTTGCACAGGCGGGTCAAGGAAATAAAGCCGGATGGTCTGGTCATCGGCGAGGTATGGGAGGATGCTTCTAACAAAGAAAGCTATGGCGTCAGGAGGAGCTATTTTACCAAACCGGAGCTGGATAGCGTGATGAATTACCCCTTCCGGGAAGCTATTTTAGGGTTGCTAGGAGGCCAGCTAGACGGGGCTGGTTTTGCGCAGGCGGTGATGGCCATTGTGGAACACTATCCAAAACCAGTGCTGGATTGTGTGATGAACAGCTTATCGACGCATGATACGCCGCGGATTTTGACGCTTTTGGGAGAACAAGCCCCTGTTGCTTCCCGTGATGAGCGTGCGCGCCACCGGCTGACAGATGCACAGCTTCAGATGGGGATAGAACGGGAAATGGCTGCGGCGGCGCTGCAATTTTGCCTGCCGGGTATGGCGTGTATCTATTATGGTGACGAGGCGGGATTGCAGGGGTTTGAAGACCCCTTCAACCGGCGGTGTTTTCCATGGGGTGATGAAAACCAGGGGCTTCTGGACGGATACCGGCAGCTTGGGGCGCTCAAAAATAGCTATGCGGCCTTGCAAACGGGGGATATCTGTTTTTTAAACACCGAAGGCCGGGGCGTGGTATTTCAGCGGACGGGGCAGCCGGATGTAACCTTGGCGGTCAATGTGGATTCCCAGCCGATGATGATTCGCACAGACGGACGGATGGTAAAAATGTGCCGCAATGCACAGCAGCAGGGGGACAGCGTAGAGCTCAAAGAAAACGGGTTTGCGATTTTTGTCTGACCGCAAACCCGTTTTTATACCCGGAATTTGGAAATATATTGTGCCAGCAAAAGGATAACAACGGCGGCAGTGAGCATCCACACAAATATCCGCCATGTTGTCCGGCGGACCGAATGGGCGTCATAATCTGGATCGGGCGCTTGTTCTTTTTCTTCTTCCGGGGCGTTTTCTATAAGTTCCGGCGTAATCCGTTCATGCGGGGCGCTTAGGATATCCTGCGCCTGCTGCAAGACAGAGGCGGGCACATACAAATCCACACCAAGGTTGGTGGCGCCCATTGCCACTTTGAGATATCCGCCTGTAAGTTTGTACTTGCGCAGCACCGGGATGCCATAGGAGCGCAGCAGGGATTCGGTGAAGTCGGCGTCTAAATCGCTGGTAACTGTTTGTAAAAATGCTGGCTGGTCTTGTTGATTGTTATCGAAATAGCGCTCCCAGTCAGTGCGGCGGTCTTTTTGTTTTTCCGGCTGCGGCGGCGTGTCGGTAAGCGGCTGCCCGCCGCAATAGTAGCAGCTTTTTATCCCTTTGCGGTACTCAGCGCCGCATTTTGGACACCATGGCATGTAGGTTCCCTCCCTTTGGTATCATCATACATGCGGCGGGGTAAAATGTCAAGGGGGATATGCTTGGAAAAATGCAGCGTTTTTACAGGAATTTAACGAATGCTTTTTCAAAACCTAACAAGCTGCTGGTATAGTAAAAATAAAGCACATGGTTGAAAAGGGGAAACGGAATATGAAACAAGCCATTATTGATATTGGTTCTAACTCCATGCGGATGTGTGTTTATGAGATAGAGGGCGATCGGTTCCAAATTCTTTTTAAAGAAAAAATTATGGCCGGGCTGGCCGGATATGTGAAGGATGGCGCTTTGACAGAGGAAGGGATTTTGCGGGCGTGCAGCGGTCTGATGGAGTTTCGGGATATCTTGTACGCTCTGGACATTGAACAGGTTTCTGTATTTGCCACTGCCTCACTGCGCAATATCAGCAATACCGACGAGGCGGTTGCGGCCATAGACAATGCGGCAGGGTTCCGCGTGGATGTCATCAGCGGGGAAGAGGAAGCGCTGTACGGCTTTACGGGCGTAACACGGGAGCTGGATATTAAAAAGGGCGCGTTTGTGGACATTGGCGGCGCGAGCACAGAGGTGGTCTATTTTGACCAGCGGGGCCCGGTTACTGCCGATAGTTTTTCAATTGGGTCCCTGAGCCTGTACCGCGCATGCGTGAAAAAAATCCTGCCCGATGAGCAGGCGCTCAAACGGATGCAGAAGCAAATAGCCCAGGAACTTGATGCAAAAACCCTGCGGCGGCTGGATAAGGGGCAGCAGGTAGCTTGCGCAGGCGGTACGGCGCGGGCTATGCTGAAATTTGCCAAAAAACTGTTTTCATTGCCGCCCGATTGCCATACGGTGACGGCAAAACAAGTGGATGAAATATGCACTGTCCTATGCAAGGCAAACCGGGCAGCCGCCGATTTGATATTAAAAGTTGAACCAGACCGTATTCATACCATGATTCCCGGCGCATTGATATTGCAGCATTTGGTAAGGCATTTGCGTGTCAGGGAATTGATGGTAAGCAAATATGGTGTGCGGGAGGGGTATCTATGTCAAAGGGTACTACAGTCCGACAGGGCAAGTATGCCTATACACAAAACCGGGAAATAAGCTGGCTACGGTTTAACCGACGGGTTTTGGAAGAAGCGGCAGATGAGACGGTCCCTTTGCTGGAGCGGCTAAAATTCATTGCGATTTTTTCCAGCAATCTTGACGAATTTTTTATGGTGCGTGTCGGCAGCCTTTTTGATGTATCTTCCGTTTCGCCGGACGAAATAGACAACAAGAGCGGGATGACGGCGGCTGAACAGATGGAGAAGGTTTATCAAACGGTTCCTGGATTGATTGCATTGAAAAAACAAATTTATACTGGTGTAATGGGGAACCTGCGGCAGGCAGGTATTGCTGATTTGGGCTATGACGAGCTAAAGGCTTCGGAACGCAGCTATATTGACCGGTATTTTCGCAGCAATATTTTGCCGGTGATTTCCCCAATCATTGTCGGCAGCCATCATCCGGTACCGCATTTGGCAAACAAAAAGCTCTATATTGCCGCTTTGCTTAAGGACCGCAAGGGCAAGGAATCTATCGGCCTGATACCGGTGCCCGACTCTTTGCCGGAGTATGTCGGCTTTCCGGAAACGCCCGGACGGTATATCCGTATGGAAACCATCCTTTTGCAGTGGACGCCGCTGCTGTTTGGCGCTTACCGGGCTGAAAACGCCTGTGTGATCAGCGTGACGCGCAATGCCGATTTGAGTTTTGACAATGAAAAATTTGAAGATAATGAAGAAAGCTTCCGCAGCCGTATGATGAAGCTGCTTAAAAAACGGGATAGCCTTTCGGTCATCCGTTTGGAAATCAACCAGGCGGTTTCTGAAGACTTCCTGTCGGCGCTGCGCCGGCTGGTTCAGGTGGAAAAGCACCAGGTTTATGTGGATACCTGCCCCATCAATATGAAATATGTCTATCCGCTGATTGCTTCCCTTCCATCCTCTATGACATCGCCGCTGCTGTTTGAACCCTATCAATCCCGTTGGCCGGAAGATATCCGGCGCGGCGGCAGCATCATTGAGCAAATTCAGCAGCGGGACAGGCTTTTGTTTTATCCTTTTGATTCAGTGGAGCCGTTTTTGCGGCTGCTCAGTGAAGCGGCCGAACGGGCGGATGTTCTTTCCATTAAAATTACCATTTACCGTTTGGCATCTTCGTCTAAAATTGCGCATACCCTATGCCGTGCAGCGGAAAACGGAAAGGAAGTTGTAGTACTGATGGAACTGCGGGCGCGTTTTGACGAAGCAAATAACATTTCATGGTCAAAATTGTTGGAAGATGCTGGATGTCAAGTGATTTACGGAGTGGAAGATTTTAAATGCCACAGTAAAATCTGCTTGATTACCATGCGCAGCAAGGGAAAGTTTCGGTATATTACGCAGATTGGCACGGGTAATTACAATGAAAAAACCAATGCAATGTATACCGATTTGAGCATGATGACTGCCGACCAGGCCATCGGGGAGGACGGGATGGCATTTTTTCAAAACATGATGGTAAACAATTTAGAGGGAACTTATAACCGGCTATTGGTGGCGCCAAGGGGTATGAAAACTGCCATCTGCAGATTGATGGATGAGGAAATTGCAAAGGGGAAAGATGGGTATATCTGCATCAAAGCAAACGCCGTCACAGAACGGGAAGTGATAGATAAATTACGGGAGGCGTCGCAGGCGGGGGTGGAGGTACAGCTCATCATCCGCGGTATTTGCTGCCTGCTTCCCGGTATTCCGCTCTATACCGAAAACGTTCACGTTACCAGCATTGTCGGGCGGTTTTTGGAGCATGCGCGAATCTATTGCTTTGGCAGGGGAAACGACGCCCGGCTATACCTTTCATCGGCTGATATGATGACGCGCAATTTAAACAGACGGGTGGAAATTGCATGCCCGGTTACCGATGCGGAAATTAAAGACCAGCTATTTTGGATTTTGGCCACACAGCTAACCGATAATAGCAAGGCGAGCTTTTTACTGTCGGACGGTACGTACAGCCGGAAAAACGGTAAGTTTGCTGGGATTGTCAACAGCCAGGAGCGCTTTATGCAGATATCCATCCATCATGCAGCAGAAGCGGCGCCGGCCCAGACAGGCGCCTTGCAAAGGCTGCGCGCGTGGCTGCGCAAACGGTTGAAAAAATAAAAAAAGACGGCACAGTAAATTTGTACCGTCTTTTTTATATGCATTATTCCAATTCAAACTGCCCGGTGTAGAGCTGATAGTATTTCCCCTTTTGGGCAATAAGCTCGTCGTGATTGCCGCGTTCGATAATTTCGCCGTGTTCCAAGACCATAATGGCGTCGGCATTGCGGACGGTGGACAGCCGGTGTGCAATGATAAATACGGTGCGGCCTTCCATCAGCTTATCCATCCCCTTTTCAATCAGCGCTTCAGTGCGGGTGTCAATAGAGCTTGTGGCCTCGTCTAAAATCAGCACAGGAGGATTGGCAACCGCCGCACGTGCAATGGCCAAAAGCTGCCGCTGGCCCTGCGAAAGGTTGGCGCCGTCTGCGTGAAGCATGGTATCGTAGCCATGCGGCAGATGTTTGATAAACACATGCGCATTGGCCAGCTTTGCCGCTTCTATGACTTGTTCATCGGTGGCTTTTAAATTGCCGTACCGGATATTTTCCATGACAGTACCGGTAAATAGGTGGGTGTCCTGCAATACCATAGCCAATGAACGGCGCAGGTCATCTTTTTTAATTTTCTGGATATTGATACCATCATAGCGGATTTTTCCATTCTGGATGTCATAAAAACGGTTAATCAGGTTGGTAATGGTGGTTTTCCCTGCGCCGGTAGAACCGACAAATGCTATTTTCTGCCCTGGTTTTGCATAGAGGGATACATGCTTTAAGACATCTTTTTTCCCGTCATAGCTAAAGGTCACATTTTCAAATTGTACGTCGCCTTTCAGCGGTGTGTAGGTCACACTGCCATCGCCATGCGGGTGTTTCCAGGCCCAGTGCCCTGTATAGTGGTCGCTTTCTACAATGTCGCCGCGTTCGTTTGTGCTGGATTCTATAAGTTGTACATAACCGCCGTCGGGTTCCGGCTGCTCGTCAATGACGTTGAATATGCGTTCTGCACCGGCAATGGCGGCGATGATGGAGTTGAACTGCTGGGAAATCTGGGTGATGGGATTGGCAAACGACCGCGTATATTGCAAAAAGGACGCTATGGAGCCAATGTCAAGCTTGCCAGCAATGACCATAAGCGCGCCCACCGCGGCTGTCAGGGCATAGTTGATGTACGACAGGTTGCCCATAATCGGCATGATGATGCTGGCAAAGGTATTGGCATTGGTGGCCGCCTGACGCAGGTTGTCGTTGAGCTTTGCAAATTCGGAAGTGACAGCCTGTTCGTGGCAGAATACCTTAACCACTTTTTGCCCTTCAATCATCTCTTCAATATAACCGTTGACGGCGCCGACATTTTGCTGCTGTCGGCGGAAATACGTGGCACTTTTGCCGCCGACAGTCCGGATGACAAACAGCATAACCACCAACATGAGAATAATCAAAAGCGTGAGGATGGGACTGATAACCAGCATCATGACAAACGTGCCTGTTACGGTCAGTGTTGCTGAAATGAGCTGGGTAACCCCATTGGTCATTGCTTCGCGCAAGGTGTCCACATCATTGGTAAAGCGGCTCATAATTTCGCCGTGCGTCCGGGTGTCAAAATACCGGATGGGCAAATCCTGTAAATTGTTAAACAAATCGTGCCGCACGGCATTTAGTGTGCTGTTGGATATGACGATCATCATGCGGTTGTATAAATAGGTGGATGCTGCGCCAACCAGGTAGACCGCCGCCACCGTGGCAATCATGGAGATGAGCGGCAGGAAATCAGATGCCGTTGGGTTTGTTCCAATCAGCGGTGCAATCCCGTCATTGATGATTGGTTTTAGAAAATACGTGCCTATCACATTTGCCGCTGCGCTGAGTATGACGAACAGGACCACCAGCAGTAAAAGGGCTTTTTTGCGCAGGATATATTTTGCAATCCGCTCTAGCGTTTTGCGGGTGTTTTGCGGTTTACGCAGGTTTGGTTTCGGCTGTGGCATATTATGCGACCCCCTTTTGCTGCGAATGATATACGTCGCGGTAGATTTCATTGTTTTGTAAAAGTTCTTCATGGGTACCGATGCCGGCGATTTTCCCGTCGTCCAGTACAACGATGCGGTCGGCATCGCAAATAGAGGTAATGCGCTGGGCGATGATGATAGCGGTGGTATCTTTGAAGCTGTCGGAAAATGCCTGCCGGATTTTTGCGTCGGTTGCGGTATCGACAGCACTGGTACTGTCATCTAAAATGATAATTTTTGGCTTTTTGAGCAAAGCCCGTGCAATACAAAGCCGCTGTTTCTGCCCGCCGGACACATTGACGCCGCCCTGTCCAAGGTCGGTGTCAAACCCATCGGGGAAGGACATGACAAAATCATAAGCTTGCGCCGCTTTACAGGCGGCGATGATCTCTTGGTCGGTGGCATTTTGGTCGCCCCATTTGAGATTATCGCGGATGGTACCGGAAAATAGGACATTTTTTTGCAGCACCATACTGACTGCCTGGCGCAAATCCTCCAGTTTGTAATCGCGCACGTCATGCCCGCCGACTATAAGCCTGCCTTCTGTTACATCGTATAGGCGGGGGATGAGCTGCACCAGCGTCGTTTTTGCCGAACCGGTCCCGCCAATGATACCTATGGTTTCTCCGCTCCTTATGGTAAGATTGATGTGATCAAGCGTGTTTTCTTCCCCGCCGGCATCGTATTTAAAAGATACGTTGTCGAAAATGACAGACCCATCCCGCGCCTGCACTGATCCATCGTTATGCGCGTCGGTGATATCCGGCTCCACCGCCATCAGCTCCCGGAACCGCGAAAAGCCCGCCATGCCGACGGTATACTGTTCGACGAAACTGGACAGGCGCCGGATGGGCTGCAAGAATGTGCCGACATACAGTGAAAAGGTGATCAGATCGATGTAGTCGAGATCCCCCCGCATGATGAGGAAACCGCCAAAGGCGATGACCGCGACGTTCATGATAGAACTCAGGAAGTCGAGCCCGGAGATGAAAATTCCCATCTCCCGGTAGTAATCCCGTTTCGCGGTACGGTATCGGGCGTTGCCCTTCTCGAACTTCTCGATTTCATACGCCTCGTTGTGAAAGGCCCTGGCCACCCGTACCCCCGAAATACTCGATTCGATGTCCGCGTTGATGCCGGCGGTGCGTTCCTTGACCTGACGGGAAGCCCGGTTCATCTTCAGCCGCCGGCTGGCGGTGAACAGCAGGATCAGGGGCACCAGGGCGAACACCAGCAGCGCCAGCCGCCACTGGATCGTAAACATGATGACAAGCGCGCCGATGACGGTCACGCCGGAGATGAAAATATCCTCCGGGCCGTGATGGGCCAGCTCCGTGATCTCAAACAGCTCGCTGGTCAGGCGGCTCATCAAAGCGCCGGTCCGATTGCGGTCATAGTAGCCGAAATCCAGTTCCTGCATGTGGCGGAACAGGTCCCGGCGGATGTCCGCCTCTACCAGAATACCAAAGGTGTGCCCGTAGTAGCCGATGATATAGGTCAACACCCCCCGCACCGCAAAAGCCGCTGCGGCCACTGCCATCACCGTGAAAAAGGTGCGGTATGCGTTCTGCGGAAGCAGCTCGTACATACACCAGCGGGACAGGTACGGAAAGGCCAGATCGATCAGCGCAATGGTAAGGGCGCAGACCATATCCAGCACAAACAGCTTCTTATGGGGTTTGAAATAAGACAGAAAGATCCGCAGATCGGACCGCTCCTGAAATTCCTTGGTGGTCATGAAAAATTCAAAGCTCCTCTCACAGAGTACAGCCGCTCTTTCCGGCTGCTGTCCGCCTCCGGCGGACCGATAGCTGCATCATACC
>CALGRC010000093.1 GCA_937959315.1 uncultured Clostridia bacterium
TTTCCCTACACGACGCTCTTCCGATCTGTGCGGCGACATTATGAAAATGTACATGAAAATTGAGGATAATATTATCAAGGATGTGAAATTTAAAACCTTTGGATGCGGTGCGGCCATTGCAACCAGCAGTATGGCGACCGAACTGGTGAAGGGCAAAACGGTAGACGAAGCGCTGCAGCTTTCTAACAAGGCGGTCATGGAAGCGCTCGGCGGCCTGCCGGCGCAAAAAATACACTGTTCGGTTTTGGCAGAAGAGGCCATAGCCGCCGCTATTCAGGACTATTATGACCGGCAGGGAATCAAGAAAAGGGTTGCCAAGCACTGCGATGAGGAAAACTGCGATTCCTGCAACTGCCATTGAGAAGGGAAAACAAAAAAGGACGGCTGAGATGCCGCCCTTTTTATTATTTTTCTAAATCAAATAGGAGAACTGCCTTGAACAAATCCCCGTCCACTACAATGCGGAATTGCCCGCCGCATGCTTCTACATAGCTTTTGGCGATGGCCAGCCCCAGCCCGTTCCCCTGTGTGGTGCGCGATTGGTCGCCCCGCGTAAACCGCTCCATGATTTCCTCCGCGTCAAAATTCATCTCGTAGCTGGAAATATTTTTAAATTCCATCACACATTTGCCGTCCTGCTGTTTGATGTCAATATATACCCGGGAGTTTTCCATGGCATATTTTAAAATATTGCCCAGCAGGTTTTCTACCACCCGTGACAGCTTGCGGCCGTCGGCCATGATATGGCAGCCGCCGGCAGGGCAGGATACGCGGAAATCCAGTGAAGATGCGGCGATGCGGTCAGACAGTTCCGCCATGCTCTGCTGTAATAATTCGCCTAATTCCAACCGTTCGGGATGGATGTCGATATTGCCGCTCTGCGCTTTGGAAATTTCAAACAGGTCGTTGGTCAAATCCTTTAATTTTTCGCTTTTTTGGCTGATGATTTTCACATAGTCGTTGGCAAAATCGGGCTGCAGATGTTCTTTTGCCAGCAGGCCGGCATAGTTGATAATGGAGGTCAGCGGTGTTTTCAAATCGTGCGAAACGTTGGTAATCAATTCGGTTTTCATGCGTTCAGCGCGCAGCTGGCGGTCTACCGACGCCTGCAGGCCGCTGGATATGGAATTGATATCGCCGGCCAGAGCTTGTAGATGCCGGTCCTTTTGGATTTCTATTTGAAATCCCGGTTCCCCCTGCTGGATACGGCGTACACCGTCGGCAAATGTCCGGAACTCCCTGCCGGGCAGCAGTACAAACAGCCGGTTGTGCAGCAAATCGTTCAAAATGCGCCCTATCCGTGCGGCGATGGCCCAGATGAGGGAATGGCGCAGCAGGGTATGGTCTTTGAACCGCCGCACCAGCGACAACAGCAGCAAAAGCGCGAGCGCCAGTGCGAGGGCGGTGCAGGTACTATTGACTATACGGTAAAAGACGGTGCGGAAATCTATGCCTACCATGCAAAGGCAGAGCGATAGGATCAGCAGTATCACATTGACATCGCTGTAAATGCGGTCAAGGAAATTGAGCCGTACCCCGCTTTTCCAGCCTGTGCGCCCGGCTGACAGTATCAGATAGGCTAGGCACAGTAAGAATAATAGCCCCAGCCCGGCGCAGCGCACCACATATTGGGTGGCTGCGTCCCGTTCCGTTTGGTAGGCGGCGGCCTTCCCGGCCAGATATGCATCTTTCATGGATACATACAGGGTTGGGAAAGCGATATTATGAGAGTTGGGGACGTAAAAAGCAGAGCGCATCAACGGCCACAGGTTGGAATCTGCACCTACCTGCCCGTTTTCCAGGATATAGTAGGTCTGGCGGGAGGTGAAAAAAGCCTGGCTGGGATTTTCGGCATTGGTTACAGTGGTCTGCCCATCCGAGGCGTAATAATAAAATCCCTGCAAGCCTTGGTTTACACCGTTCTGTATGGTTTGATAATGCTCTTGGCGGAGCTGGATTTCCCTTCGGTTGATTTCTTCCGCCTTGTCGGCGCGGATGCGCTCTTGGATAATGGTGTCCTCGTCGCCGCCCTGGTATGCGGTACGCGGAAACAGCGATGTACCGTAAATGCTCTGGTAATAATCCTCATATTTTTCAATGACATCCCGTTCCGCTTCATAGCGGAAATCCCGCGCGGCAGATTCCCATTCGGCCGATAGCCCATCGGCATCGCCGTAATCGCCCCGTGCAAGCTGGAGTGCCGACAGGGCAAGCTGGGCGGCGTTTATCATTTCCCCATAGTAGTCGTTGGTTTCAAAATAGCTTTTAGAAAAAGCTGACTCCGGGCTGCTGCCACCAGCGGAAAAATCCAGCGTCAGGCTCCACAGCATGACCCCGCATGCCACTGCAACGGCAAATGCGGTAATTTTTGTCCAGACTGGGTAACTAATTTTTTTCAATTTTGTATCCAATGCCCCATACCACCTTTAGATAATTTGGCCGTTTTGGATCGATTTCAATTTTTTCGCGGATTTTACGGATATGCACTGCAACGGTGTTGTCGGTGATAAAGCTGTCGCTGTTCCACACCCGGCGGTAGATGTCGTCTGCCGAATACACCCGGTTGGGGTTGCGCATCAGAAGCTCCAGTATGCGGTATTCGGTGCCGGTGAGCTTAACCTCCTCGCCGTCTACACTCACGGTTTTAGAGGCGGTATCCAGGCAGAGGGAGCCGATGACAATTTTGTCGGGCGAAGGCGTGAGGTTGCCCAGTTGGGTATACCGCCGCAGGTGCGATTTGACCCGTGCAATGAGTTCCAGCGGGTTAAAGGGCTTGGTGATGTAGTCGTCCGCCCCAATATTTAACCC
>CALGRC010000094.1 GCA_937959315.1 uncultured Clostridia bacterium
ACCGATTTCCAACAGTTTGTTGGCAGCTTCTTCGCACCAATGCCCGCTGATGTCATCATACGCCGGGGTTTGGGTATCCAGCGGGTAGCCGTTGTAATCAATGGCTTCCAGCGTACCGGCGTCATACCGGTTTTCCTCTTTGAGCTGGTATACCAGGTGGGATTGCTGTTTGGTGCTGTTCCCGTCGCTGGAGGGCACCGTTTCAATGATGTAGGCGGGCGCATAGCCGTCCAGTACGATGGCATACAGTTCTTCCAGCGGTCTGACATTGCTGGCGGAAGGGAATTCCTGGCTGCTCCAGCGCAGGTTAAACGAACTCAGCTTCCCGGTTTCGTTGTTGATGCTGACCGAAAAACCGTTGCCGAGAACCGGTACGCCGTTGACCAAACGGTCATAGGAATAGGATGTTCCTTCGCTGCGGAGCGTATTTTCCGGCCGGGTTTGTGCAAATTGATCGGCATAGTGGGCATTTAAAAATGCCTCGGCGGTTTTTTGGCCATCTTCACGGGAGATTTCTGGCTGGCTGATGGATTTTACCAGATCGGCATAATCGTATCCGCTGTAGGACAGCACCTGTTTGGTTTTGGCGTCAATGCCGACGCTTTTGCTGGCCGTTGTTTTCCCGTCTTCATCAGTGGCGGAAAAATGAAGGCTGACCGTGTATTGTTCGTCATAGCCCTTGTAAACGCTGTAGTTATCGCACACAAATTCATCGGTGATTTCAAATTCCGGTACTGCGCGGGCAATGGATTCTGCTTCTTCGCGGGTAATCATTTGCTCCACTTCAGCAATAAACGCCTGTTCCTCGGGCGAGAGCTGTGCAGATTCTTCCTTCATGCTGTTGCCGCCGCCGCCAGATGATGCCGCTGCGTCAAATACCCGGTATTGTTCGCTGGGCTGGTATAGTTCGCCGGTGAAGGCGTCAATATAGGCGTTGTCGCTGTATTTTTCACGGTAAACCAGCATAGGCACCTGCTTGTCGTCGCGGTAGACAAACTCATATGCCAATTCGTAGCCTAACTTTTCCTGGTAAGCGGCGTTTGCCGTACTGGCGTCAATCGCGCTGTCTGGATTTGCAAAATCTACATCGCTCCAGGATGCATGGTAAGATACCGGCGTGAGCGCCTGTGCGTCAATGCTGATGGAGATTTGGTTTTGCGGCACTGGAATGCCGTTGGCATACCGGGTGTAATGTACAGTATAGGTGTTGGAATACCGGTTGGCATCATCTACGCTGGTAAATTGTACCTGTGCGGCACGGCTGCTGTTAACAGTGGCCGAAAAGGCGTCAGCCGCCGCACGCGCGTCGTCTTTGGAGTATTTGGGCAAGCCTTGTTCCTCGTTGCTGTAAACGTTGAGGTCATAACTTTCAATGGCGCCGTCCTCGCGGATACTGACCGAAATGCGGTCGTCGCTGACAATATACGGGTCGTCATTGCGCGAGGTCCACCATAGGTGATAGACTGCTTGCTGCCCGTCCTGCTCCGATTTGCTGTAGTCTTCAAATACAAAATCGTCGTCCGAGATGGAAAAGGTTTCTTTTGCGGTCAAGATAAGTTCTGCCACCTTGTCCCCGTCGTCTGCCAGCGCAGGAATGCTGACTGAACAGCAAATCATGAGCGCCAGCAAAATGCTGCATACTTTTTTCATAATCTGTTCGCCCCTTTTTATGTAGGAAAATACTTGCAACACTTCTTTGACGGTGAAAAGTACCAAAAAGTTCCCGGAAATGTGTAAAAAGATTGCGAAAAGTTACATTTCGTGGTATGATGAATAGGATTTTAAAGATGGGAGTGGCAAACGTGGATAATCTGGCGTCGCCGGCGGTGGTGAAGCGGCTGCTGCAGCAGCACGGCTTCCGGTTTTCCAAATCACTGGGGCAGAATTTTTTGATAGACGAAACGGTGCTGGAACGCATGGTAGACGGCGCGGGGATAAACGGGCGTTCCTGTGTGCTGGAAATCGGGCCGGGGTTTGGCACATTGACGCAGCGGCTGTGCGCACGGGCCCAAAAGGTGTGCGCGGTGGAGGTGGACGCGGATGCCATTGCGGTGCTGCGGCAAAATTTGCAGGAATGCACAAATCTGGAAATTGTACACGGCGATATTTTGAAACTGGATCTGCCCGCCCTTCTGCAAAGCCAGTTTGGTGGGCTGCCGGTGCAAGTGGCGGCAAACCTGCCCTATTATATTACCACGCCGATCCTTATGCGGCTGCTGGAGAGCGGGCTGCCGTTTTCGTCCATTACCGTGATGGTGCAAAAAGAAGTGGCTGACCGTATGATGGCACAGCCCGGTAAAAAAGACTATGGCGCGCTGACGGTGGCGGTGCAGTACCGCTGTGTGGTAACGCCGGTTGCCCAGGCGGGGCCGGAGGCGTTTTTGCCGCCGCCCAAGGTGTCGTCGTCGGTGGTGCGGCTGGATTTACGCGATGTCCCTGCGGTTGCGGTGCCGGATGAAAAGGCTTTTTTTCGGGTGGTACGCGCTTCATTTGCTATGCGGCGCAAAACGCTGCCCAACGCCCTGGCGGCCGGCGGCTATACCATGCCGAAGGCAGAGATCGCCGCGCTGCTGCAAGCGCTTGGCATAGACCCCAAACGGCGGGGGGAAACGCTGTCGCTAAAAGAGTTTGCAGCCATTGCAGAAAAAATTGTCTAAAATCTTTCAAAAATTTTCGTTTGGAAGAAGGAATTGACAGGATTGTGTAGAATACCGTATAATAGGGGATAGGTTGGAATATCTCCAAACATGGACAAAGCTTCACAAACCATTGCATGCATAGAAAAAAGAAAGGAGAACGACAATGACAAACAACAAAAAGGTACTTACCTGGCTGGATGAAATGGTAGCATTGACCAAGCCGGACAAGATTGTCTGGGTAGACGGCAGCGAGGAGCAGCTGGAAGCTTTCCGCAAAGAGGCTGTGGAGGATGGTACGCTTATCAAACTGAATGAGGAAAAACTGCCGGGCTGCTATTTGCACCGCACGGCTGTCAACGATGTGGCGCGTGTGGAAAACCGGACGTTTATCTGCTCGCGTAAGCAGGAGGATGCCGGCCCTACAAATAACTGGATGGACCCGCAGGAAATGTATGCAAAGCTGACAAAGCTATATGACGGTTCCATGAAGGGCCGCACCATGTATGTCACACCGTTTATCATGGGCCCGGCAAACTCGCCTTTTTCCAAGGTGGGGATTGAACTGACCGATAGCCTGTATGTGGTTTTAAACATGGCCATCATGACCCGCATGGGCGATATTGCGTTGAAAGAAATCGGCGATGACGGCGATTTCACCAAATGCCTGCATGCGCGTAAAGATATTGATGAGGAAAACCGTTACATTGTACAGTTCCCCGAGGATAACACCATTTGGTCTATCAACTCGGGCTACGGCGGGAACGTGCTGCTGGGCAAAAAGTGCCTGGCGCTGCGCATTGCCAGCTATCTGGGCAAAAAAGAGGGCTGGATGGCAGAGCATATGCTCATCCTGGGCCTGCAAAACCCGCAGGGCGAAATCAAATATATTTCTGCTGCATTCCCGAGCGCGTGCGGCAAGACCAACCTGGCTATGCTCATTCCGCCCAAGGCGTTCCCGGGCTATAAGGTATGGACAGTTGGCGACGATATCGCTTGGATGAAGATTGGCGATGACGGCCGTTTGTGGGCGGTCAATCCGGAGGCTGGATTCTTTGGCGTTGCGCCGGGTACCAGCAACAAAACCAATCCCAATGCGTTGGCTACTACCAAGAGCAACACCATCTTTACCAATGTGGCGCTGCGCGACGATAATACTGTGTGGTGGGAAGGCATGGGTGAGGATGCCCCGGCACATGCTATCGACTGGAAAGGCAACGACTGGACGCCGGAAAGCGGGGAAAAAGCTGCACATCCCAACAGCCGGTTTACCGCGCCGGCCAAACAGTGCCCGTGCATTTCGCCTGAGTGGGAAAATCCGCAGGGTGTGCCAATTTCGGCTATCATCTTTGGCGGACGCCGTGCAAAGACTGCCCCGCTGGTGTACCAGGCACGTGACTGGAACCACGGCGTGTTCATCGGTTCCACCATGGCTTCCGAGACGACGGCCGCAGCCGCTGGTGCGGTTGGTGTTGTCCGCCGCGACCCCATGGCAATGATCCCGTTCTGCGGCTATCACATGGGCGACTATTTCCAACACTGGCTGGATATGGGCAAAAAAATCCCCAACCCGCCGAAAATCTTCCATGTCAACTGGTTCCGTTTGGATGACAACGGCGACTTTATGTGGCCGGGCTTTGGCGATAACCTGCGGGTGCTCAACTGGATTATCGACCGCTGTGAAAACAAGGTTGACGCCAGGGAAACAGCCATTGGTTATCTGCCGTATGAAAAGGATATCAATGTTGATGGATTGGATATCAGTGCAGATACCCTTTCTGAGCTGCTGTCGGTAGATACTGCTGTGTGGAAGGAAGAGATTGGCGGTATCAAAGAATTTTATGCCAAATTTGGCGACAAGTTGCCGCAGGAACTCAAAGACCAACTGGCGACACTGGAAGCAAACCTGAACAAATAAGGCGGGAGACGCCTGTGCAAAGACCCCGTGGTGTAGCCGCGGGGTCTTTTGGTTATGATAAAGGAAATGGGAGGGATTTTGCAGATGAAGGCGTTTATGGACCAGGATTTTTTATTGGAAACGGATACCGCAAAAAAATTGTACCATGATTATGCAGAAAGGATGCCGGTTATCGATTACCACTGCCATTTAAGCCCGCAGGAAATTGCCGGGGATAAGCGGTATGAGAATATCACGCAGGTATGGCTGTACGGCGATCATTACAAATGGCGCGCTTTGCGCAGCGCCGGCGTGCCGGAGCCCTATATTACCGGCGGTGCGGATGATTATGATAAATTTATGGCGTGGGCGAAGGTGATGCCGCAGTGTATTGGCAACCCCCTTTACCATTGGACGCATTTGGAACTGCAGCGCTTTTTTGGTATTACCACACCTCTGTGCGAGGCGACCGCGCCGCAAATTTGGGAGGAAACCAAGGAAAAGCTGGAGACCCTTTCGGCAAGGAAATTGATTTCCATGTCCCACGTGGAAGCGGTGTGCACCACCGATGACCCGGCGGACGATTTGCGTTATCACCGCGCCATAGCTGCCGATCATAGTTTTCAGACGGCGGTGTATCCAACTTTCCGGCCCGACAAGGCGCTGGGTATCGCTGCTCCGGATTTTTGCGGGTATATCAAACGGCTTGGCGCCGCAGCCGGACGCGATATTACCGGCCTTCACTCGTTGATGGCTGCGCTGTTTGAACGGATGGATTTTTTTGCAGCACATGGCTGCCGGCTGTCTGACCATGCGTTTGCTGTGATACCGTTCGTATTGGAACCGATGGAAACGGTGGACGCCATATTGAAAAAACGGCTATCGGGCGGCCATTTGACCCAGCGGGAGGAAGAAGCCTATCAAACCTGCGTTATGCTGGAACTTGGCCGGCGGTTCCATCAGTTGGGATGGGTGATGCAGCTGCACATTGGCGCCATGCGCAACAATAATACACGAATGCTGGAGACGCTTGGGCCGGATGCTGGGTATGATTCTGTCGGCGATGGGAATTTTGCACACAATCTATCCCGCTTTCTGGATGCGCTGGATACCGATGGGCGGTTGCCAAAGACGATTTTGTATCCCCTAAATCCGGTGTATAATTATGTAGTGGGTACCATGATTGGCAATTTTCAAAACAGTGATGCGCCCGGCAAGCTGCAATTTGGTACTGCATGGTGGTTTTGCGACCACCGGGATGGGATGGAAGAACAAATGCGTACCCTTGCGGCGTTGGGGCTGTTGCCTAGGTTTATTGGTATGCTCACCGATTCCCGCAGCTTTTTGTCCTATCCGCGGCACGAATATTTCCGCCGTATTTTATGCAATCTCATAGGCGGATGGGTGGAAAACGGCGAATATCCGGCCGATATAGATACGCTGGGGAAGATGGTACAGGATATTTCGTACAACAATGCCAAGGGCTATCTGCATATATGAATCGATGGTAGCTGTTTTTGTGTCTTTTGAATTCGATAGCGTTATATTTGTGAGGGAATTTTTAAAAATATATTAAAATTCGAGGTGAACCCTTGCATTTATTTCCCATCCGTGCTATAGTACTTTATGATTTTTGGACAACACATAAAGGAGGAAACGCTATGAAAAAACGGTTACTTTCAGCAATTTTGTCTATGTGTATGGTATTGGCGCTGGTACCTGTATGGGCGGCAGAGGATGTGCCGGCCGGAAGCGATACCGCTGTGCAGGATGACAAAATTGACACGCAGGAGGAATTGGCTGCGGCGCTGGCTGCGGCAAAAAGCGGTGAAACTGTCACGCTGGGCGGCAATATCGCACTTATGGATGCAGATGATACGGTAAAGAATGCGGCCATCATCACGGTACCTTCGGGCGTGACATTGGATGGCGCAGGGTTTACGGTGACGGCTGGCGCATGGAAAAAAACAGGGGAAAATCACATGATTTCTGTGGAAGGGGCAACTGAGAAAACCACCATCAAGAATGTGACCCTTGTTGGAAATGAAAAGACCAAATCGGGGATTCATGTATACAATTCTGACAATGTGGCGATTGAGGGTGTGACCATTCAAAATTGCGGCAACGCCGCTTTGATTGTCAACGGCTCCAAAGTGACGGCAACCGGCCTGAAGACCAGCGGCAACGCCTGGGGTGCGGTAAATGTAGACGACAACACTGGCGATGATACTGCAGAGACTTCCTTTGTGCTGGATGAAACCAGTGTGCTGGAAGAAGGTTCTAAAATTTGGACGGAGCTGCCTGCCAATGAGGAACATCCGGTCATCACCGTTCCCGATTCATGGGAAGGCGTTGGCATGGTAAGTGAGGATGGCAAAACCTATTATGCCGAAAAGGCGCTCATTACCATTGGCGAAACGCCCTATGCAACGCTGCGTGACGCGGCGCTTGCTGCAAAGGCAGGGGATACCATTACGCTCAATGGCGATGTGACGGTAACCAACAAGGGGCTGGCCGACTGGGCGGATAACCGTGCGGTTGTGACGCTGCCGGACGGTGTGACGCTGGACGGCCAGGAGTACACCATTACCGCCGCTTCCGATTGGGAAGCAACGGCGGCCGGTTCTGCCAAGCACCCGGTTTTGGGTATTGAAGGAGCGGCCAATGGCGTGACGGTTCAGGATGTCACCATCGTTGGCAACAAAAACACCAAGCATGGGATCAATGCTTGGACGGGCGAGGGAACGCCCGGCAAGCTGTCGCTGAACAATGTGGAAATTAAAGATTGCGGTACAGCGGCATTGGTGGTTGTCAATACCGAGGTGACGGCGGACGGCCTCAAGACCAGCGGCAACGCCTGGGGCGCCGTGAATGTGGACAGCACCGGTACGCCCAAGCTGACACTTGAAAATGCCGAGTTGGCTGAGAACGTACAGGTTTGGACTGAGCTGACAGAGGTTGCCGAGTGCACCATTACAATTGACTACAAGGATTTTGTGCAGG
>CALGRC010000095.1 GCA_937959315.1 uncultured Clostridia bacterium
CGCGGCGGGCAGGTGTATTACCTGTTTAACCGGGTGGACGGCATTGAGCGCAAGGCTGCGCAAATCAAAGAGCTGATGCCGGACGCCAATGTGGCAGTGGCGCACGGGAAAATGAGCGAGACCCAGTTAGAAGAGATTATGGTAGGGCTGATGAACGGGGAAACCGATATTTTGGTGTGTACCACCATCATTGAAACGGGGCTGGATATTGCAAACGTCAATACTATTATTATTGAAAATGCCGATAAGCTGGGGTTGGCACAGCTTTACCAGCTCCGCGGACGGGTGGGGCGTTCCAACCGGCTGGCCTATGCGTATTTGACCTATGAGCGCAACAAGGTGCTGGACCAAACAGCGCAGAACCGGCTGCTGGCCATCAAGGAATTTACGGAATTTGGGTCGGGGTTTAAAATTGCCATGCGGGATTTGGAAATCCGCGGGGCTGGCAATCTGCTGGGCAAGCAGCAGCATGGCAATATGAACCTGGTGGGCTATGATATGTACTGTATGCTGCTTGAACAGGCGGTCAAAGAGCTGCGCGGCGAACAGCCGGCGCCAGTGCGGGAGGTGTCGGTAGAGTTGGCGGTGGATGCCTATATCCCTAAGGATTATATGGAATATGAAGACCAACGGGTGGATATGTATCAAAAAATCGCGTCCATTGCCAGCCTGGAGGATTATAATGATGTGGCAGACGAGTTGACCGACCGTTATGGCGACCCGCCGCCCAGCGTGATGAACCTTTTGGATATCGGGTATATCAAAAGCCTTGCGGCAGCCGCAGGGGTGACGGATATTGCACAGAAGGACGGCATGATAATATTTACTATTGAACAGCAAGTATCGCCGCATGCAATTGTGGAACTGCTGGGCTTATTTGACCGCAGGCTGTTGTTTACTTCGGGCGATATTTCCTATTTAAGCTACCGGTATGACGGCCATATGCTTGACAATATTAAGATTATATTACAAAAGCTTGGAAATCCATCACATAAGTGAAATTTACGGTATAATAAATGTAAAAATAGGCGGTTTTATACCCCCGGATGAGGAAGGAATGGATATATGATGAAAAAAAGATTGCGGCCGGCAGCAGCCGCGGCGGCGGTTGCAGTGGCAGCCGGGCTGTTGACAGGCTGTGTACTGGTAGACAACACCTCGGTTGCGACAGTGAACGATGAAAAAATTGGGAAGGGTGAATTTGCATTTTATTTTTCGCAAATGCAAAGTACCATGTTGACAGAAGCCAATCCGGCGACTGTGGAGGAAGCGAATGCGTTTTGGGAAACGACTGAAATTGAGGGAAAAAAAGCCGCGGATGTGGCGCGGGAGCGCGCGCTGGACGAAGCGGTGAAAACGGTGCTGAAAACCCAAAAGGCAGCGGAACTGGGCGTAGAGCTGACCGATGACGATAAGCAGAATATCGACATGCAGATTGGGCAGGTGATCACCAATATGGGCGGGAAATCCCAGTATGAGGCGGAGCTCAAAAGCATGGGGACCACAGCAGACGGCTACCAGCGGTTTTTAGAGCAGAACGTTTTGGCTAGCAAGGTAGATGAAGCCTTAACGCAAGACCCGGCTTATGCGGCGTCGGATGAGGAAGCGCGCGCAGCCGTAGAAAAGGATTATGTGAAAGCGGAGCATATTTTGCTGATGACGGTTGACCCATCAACCGGTACGCCATATGACGATGCAAAAATAGCGGAACAGAAACAAAAAGCAGAGGATTTGCTGTCCCAAATTCAAGCGGGCGCAAATTTCGAGGAACTGATGAATGCGAATTCCGAAGATACCGGGTTACAGACTGCGCCAGAGGGGTATGTGTTTACACATGGCGAAATGGTGGCGCCGTTTGAAGAAGCTGCTTATGCGCTTGCGGTTGACGAGGTGAGCGGCATTGTGGAAACCGACTATGGGTATCATATCATCAAACGGGTAGCGATGACGGAAGAGGATATCCAGTCGAAATTGGAGGAAGCCCGGCAATCGGTGGAAAAGGAAAAAATTGACGGGTTGGTAGAACAGTGGCGTACCCAGGCAACCATTGTGGTGGACGAAAAAGCGCTCTCCAAGATGGAAGTGACAGAACTGGAAGAATCGGCTGCTTAATAATACCCGCACAATTAAAACTGGAAACACAAAACCCGCCCGTTCCATAAAACAAACAAAGCCCGCCGGCAAATTTGCCGGCGGGCTTATTCTGTATCCATTAGTTGGAATAAGACCAGATATTGTTGATTTGCGGTTCCAGGCGTTCCATGCTCCAGGTTTGCTGGCTGCGCAGGTTGCTGTTGGGGTCAAGTATTTGAAATTCCCCGTTGCTTGCAACCCCTGTGACGACAACAAAGTGCCCGTCCGTGGTAAAATCCCCTTTTCGTAAACTTAAAATCAGCGGATGGCCGTTTTGGAGCTCTTTTTTCATTTGGTTTTCATCCAGGCCAATTTCCTCTGTTTTTAACCCGAGCTGCTGGGCGCCGGCGGTCATCAGCTCCCATAGTGTTCCCGCGCCCTTTTTGTAATACCCGCTTTGCGCACTTTTATCGCACAGTACTTTTGGAGTTTGCGATGTGTCGCCTGTCAGCCCGATATAGATCATGGATAGGCAGGTCGGGCCGCATCCGCTTAAAGCGATGATGCTTTCGCCATAGCTTTCATATCCCCAGCGGGCGTCCCATTGCAGCAGATGAGGGATACCGTTTTGTTTTGGTTCTTTTTTCAGATTGATTTTTCCGCCCGATTTTTTATCCCCGGGGTATCCTGCCACAAATCCGGCAGTTTCTGGGTTGCGCAGCAGCAGGTCTATGAGCTCCTGCGGATAGGCTTCTAGGTTGTTTTCGACTTTTTTGGCCTCTGGGTATTGTTTTGCAATTGCTGCAAGCCGCTCTTGCACCGAACCGTCCTGGGGGATGGCGGCATTGGTTTGGGCGTTGCCCGTGCTGGATGGCTGCATGGCCCGTTCTGCTACCCGCGGGATTGCAATACAGAACAATATGGCGCACAGCAGGATGAGCGGGAAAGCCAATGGGATGTTTTTTCTATTTCGGTTCCGGCGCATGGGTATCATCTCTCCGTTTCTTTTGTAGATAAAACCAGTATACGGCAGAATGCTTGCCAGAGCATAAAAGAAGGATTGCCAAAATCTAAACGATTATGAAAACTTTATAGACTGGCGGGTGGGATTGTGGTATCATTTAAAACAAAGGGGGTATCGGAAATGTGGGTAGCAACAGCGGCGCAAATGAAGCAAGTAGAGCGGCAGGCGGCGGAACTGGGGATGCCCTATCGCCAAATGATGGAGCAGGCGGGTATGGCGGCAGCGGCATATTTGATGCGCTGCCAGCCGGTAGCGGGGAAACGGACGGTAATTTTTGCCGGGAAGGGGAACAACGGCGGGGATGGGTTTGTTTGTGCGAGGCTGCTTTGCCAGGCAGGGGCGCAGGTTGCGGTGGTTTTGGTGGACGGCGCGCCAGGAACTGGTGATGCGGCGGCCATGTATCGGCGGTTGGACAGCCTGCCGGTGGAATGGATAAAACCAGAAGCGGCTGCCCGGTCAGATATTTTTATCGATGCGATATATGGTACAGGGTTCCACGGTCAATTGCCGCCAGCCGCCATGCGGGCGGCCGCTGTGATGAACGGCGGGCGCGGCAGGGTATATGCGCTGGATATGCCCAGCGGCGTGTGCGCTGACACAGGCGCGGCGGCGGATGGGGCTGTACAGGCGGCGCATACGGTGGCTTTTGACAGTTTGAAGCCTGCGCACCTTTCCCTGCCGGGCCGGGCGCTGTGCGGGCAAGTGGCTTGTGCAGACATTGGGATTCCAGAAATCTGCCATAACGGGACAGGATGTGTAGCAGCGGCAGAAGAGGAGGTACATTTTGCCGTCCAAGTCTCATATACTGATATGGAGGTTTGGAGGTGAGGGTATGAACCTGTATCATTATAATATCCCGGTGGGGAAATTGTTGGCCGACCCTAGGGCGCGTGCTGTGATTGAACGTGAATTCCCTGGGCTTTTGCAGAATCCGATGTTGGGATTTGCCAAACGGATGCCGCTGCGGCGTATTTTGAAAAATGCGCGTGGCATTGTCCCGCAGGAGCAGCTTAGCCGCGTGCTGCGGGAGCTGGAAGAATTGTAGTCCCTTGCAAGGCGCCGTCCGGCAGTTTTGTGGCCGGCGGCGCTTTTTTGCAGAAAGGGTTGACAATCCGTTTGCGGCATGGTATGCTTTCGGTACCAAATAAACGAGAGAGTTGGGGATTTATGGAAAATTTTTTGTCCGCGGAAAACGTCAATTTCTTGCTGGTCTTTTTGGCGGGTGCATTATCCTTTTTTTCGCCGTGTGTTTTGCCGCTGATTCCCATTTACATGAGTTATTTAGCCGGCAATGCGCGGCGTATATTGCCAGACGGGCGGGAAGTGTACGACCGGGGCCGGGTATTTTTGCATACGCTCTGTTTTGTGCTGGGGGTATCGTTTGCTTTTTTCCTGCTGGGCTTTTCTTTTTCGGCTCTTGGACGGTTTTTCAACCGGTATCAGACGGTGATTTCTACCGTCGGCGGCTGTATCATCATAATACTGGGGCTGTATCAGTTGGGGGTGTTTCATCTTGGCGCGTTGGACCGGGAACACCGGGTACAAATAAAATTTGATTTTAAAAAGATGAACCCGCTGCTTGCGCTGGTAATGGGGTTTACCTTTAGTTTTGCGTGGACGCCTTGCGTTGGCCCCGCGCTGTCATCGGTATTGATTATGGCATCGTCGGCCGATACTGCGTTGGCGGGCAATTTGCTGGTACTGTTGTACACGCTGGGGTTTGTCATACCATTTTTGCTGTTGGGCCTGTTTACTGCCGGGGCGCTCAATCTATTGGAACGGCATAAAAAGGCGTTACAATATACCGTTAAGGCAGGCGGCGTCATTTTAATTTTGATGGGCGTTCTCATGATTACCGGGTGGATGCAGGGCATTACAGGATATTTTAGCGCGCTGGGCGGCGGCCAGGCGGGTATTTCACAAGGGCAGGAAAAACAGCCGGACGCCCAGCCGGATACACTCAGCCAGCAGGAGGAGCAGACGCGCGGCCCCGACGCCATTGCAGCTTTTGATTTTACATTGGCCGACCAGTATGGTAATATGCACACCCTTTCTGATTACAAGGGCAAAGTGGTATTTCTCAATTTTTGGGCGACTTGGTGCCCGCCGTGTCAGCAGGAGATGCCGTATATTGAGGAGTTGTACCGGGAATATGGGGAAAATACCGGCGAGGTGGTATTTTTGGGGGTGGCAAATCCCAAAAGCGAGGCCTATCCGCGGTCGCAGGATGTGACGGCGCCGGAAATTAAGGAGTTTTTACAGCAGGAGGGATACACCTTCCCCACGGTATTTGACGAGAGCGGGCAGGTGTTTACCGATTACCAAATCAGCGCGTTCCCGACCACCTTTATGATAGACAAAAATGGGGATATCTATGGATATGTAGCCAGTGCGTTGACAAAAACATATATGCAGGATATAATTGAACAGACATTGGAAGGAAAACGGGAAGGATGATAGAAAAATTTTGCTTTTTTGAGAAAAAGCGCTTTACAAATGCAGGGAAATGTGCTATACTAGGACAGTCGTGGATGACGGCATAGGGGTATAGCTCAGTTGGTAGAGCAGCGGTCTCCAAAACCGCGTGC
>CALGRC010000096.1 GCA_937959315.1 uncultured Clostridia bacterium
ATATCTGCTGTCCGCGCCAATGGAAAGAGAAAAGACTTCGTTATACTGTATCAAAAATGCACCCATTTCATTTGCCGGCGTACTGTTCAATGCAGCAAGTATATCCTTTACCGCAGTTTCTCCATAATACCGGAAGCTGGCAATTGCTTTCATTGCCGCATTGATATCATCAGTAAACACATACACAGTATACAAGGCGTCTTCCACCTCGTCAGGCCCAATCACAAAGTCAAACTCAAAGGTACCGTCCGCATTGCTGGATGTCTGTCCAAAATAGTCTTCACTAATACCATCCGGCTTGATAACTTTGATTGACACAAGATGTACCTCTGGAGCGCCAACGGTTCCTTTAACCGTCACCTGCTTTTGTGCATGGTTGACAATCACAGACTGAATGGACGGGGAAGCTGCCCTCGCCGAAAAACCATTTGGCAACGCAATCAAAAGCATCAATGCAACCAATAAAAACCGTTTCAGAACGTCTGTTTTTGCTTTCAAGTTCATACCCCCAAAAAGTATCACGGTATTTTTTATTTAAAAATAATCGGAGAATTCAACGGCGCCATCCCATTTGCATCATCCCAAACAAAGACAATAAGTTGATAGCTTCCGCCTGAAAGGCTAGTAACATCCAATGAAGCGCTCAGGGTCTGTGCGGTACCCTGTGCAAGATTTTGTATTTCCGATTTGCTACTGGCTTGCATTTGCAAATACCCGCCGGCATCTTTGTATAACCCCACAATCAATTGTGCCGTGCGTGCCAGGTTATGATTGTTGGTCGCCGTAAGCGATACAGTAATGGTCCCTGCCCGCAGGGAATCAAGTTCCACATCCCCCTGCTTCACCGACAAATCGCCAAACCCAACCACCGCATTTGCCCGTTGCAACAGGCTGTCTTTTGTATAGCTGTCCGGCAATTTGTCAATGCTATCCAGCACAGAGGCCAACTGGCTCTGCTGCCGCAGCTCCTCGAACTGTCCCACAGCCTCTTTCGCTGCAATCACACCCCTTACAGCATCCAGCCGCTCCTGTAACTCTGTTTTTTCCGTCCCAGCAACCAATGCGTCTATCCGCGCCTGTGCGGCGGCAATATCCTCATCCTGCTGGGTGATTTCCGCCGTAATAACATAATCGATTGCGGAGCCGGATACAAACACCCTGAAATCATCCATGTACAGATTGCAGTTGGTTTCAGATGCTGCCGTACTACCGCTTGCACGGTAATAAAATTCGCTGATACCCTGTGTATAATCAATATTTTCCAATCCATAGTCCCGCATCAGTCCGGAACCGGATGCAATAACCGTACCGGTTGAAACATCCGTCAGCGAAGCGTCAAGCGTCCCCTCATCGGTATTTACCACCGCCGTCACCTGATACCAAGTGTCTGCGCGGAAGGTTGCGCTCGATTGCAGTATTGCAAAGTTATTTTGTTGTGATTCTGGATTATAAAACTCCACATACAGGCCCCCGGTGTTTTCCGCAGGCCGCAGTTGAAACAGCTCCAAGCCCCAGGCGTCGCACCTTCTGCGCGCATAAAAGGAAATATACCGGTCGTAGGAAACCAGCCCTTCAAATTTGAACTTGCACTCCAAAGTAATGCTCCCCGTCATAGGACTGGACGGCTGATAGGAACTGCCAAAACCAGAAAGCGGCTCTACGGTATACGGCAATTTTGCCACAAGGTTTTCCGGGTCGGCAGGGTCGGCCTGTACGGTCATATTGTAATTTCCAGCCGATTCCCCTATCAGGCTATCCTGATAATCCTCATAAAACAGCGAATTATTGATGAGCTGAACCGCCAAAATACGCGAAAGATAATCGTCTTTTTCCTCTCCATCCGGTAGCTGCGCCACCACCTCAACTGCGGCATCCAAATCATTCTGCGATTTGGTCTCTTCCATAATTGCTATCTTTTCTTTTGCGTCCAGGCGCAGCGAAACCTGCCTCAGCCGCATCTGGAGGGATTCTTTCTGCAACCCATCTGCCAATGCGTCGATTTTCTCCTGTGCCAAATCAATGGCCTCTTGACTGACTACCGTTTCCGCCTGGGCAATGGCCTCCAGCGTCTGGTCAATGACCTGTACAATTTCATCAATCACAGCCTGAACCCGTTTTTGCAACTGTGCTTTTTCTGTGCTTTCCGGCAGGGCGCTGATTAAAAGCTGTGCATTTTCTGCATCCGCCATATCCTTGCTCTGCTCGGCAAGCTCCACTTGTTCAATTGCTGCAACCAGTGTGCGCACGGCATTCAGACGGTTTTGCAATCCCGACTTATCCTGCCCTTCTTCCAATCCATCCACCAATATCTGTGCCTGCTCGATATCAGAAGCAAGCCGCGTCTGTTCTGCAAGCGCGACTGCGTCAATGGCATCCTCTAAACCACCGCGGGGCACAATTGCATGTAAAACAGCCAGGTACTCCGTTTTTTCGTCGCTTTCTACCATCCCGTTTACCAAAGCCAGGGCCTTATCAATATCCACTGGAAGCCGGGTCTGCTGCGCTTTTTCTATTGAGGCAGGTATCACTGCATCCAACCTGGCCTGCAACGCATCCCGTTCCGCGCCAGGTTCTAATCTGTTGATTTTTCCCTGTGCATCGTCATAATCGGCCTTTTGCATCTCCTGCTCACAGCGCGCCACTGCCTCCCGGGCGGCAATGATATCCAGCACAACATCCAACCGCTGCTGATAGGCCGTTTTTTCCGCGCCATCTTCCAACGCATCAATTTTTTCCTGCGCAATGCGGGCATCTTCCGCCAAAAGGCTTTCCTCCGCTTTTTCCAACGCTTCTTGGGCAGCAAGCTCCGGCGTCAAAATCACAATCCCATCCAGCATTTGCTGATATTCGTCTTTTTTGTACCCGTCAAATAACTGTTCCACCAAAGCATACGCGGCGTCAAAATCTTCCTGCTGCCGGCTGGCTACTGCCTGTTCCACCAGCGGGCCTACTTCTATGATGTTTTTCACATTTTGCAGCCGCTGTGTAAATGCCTCTTTATCAGCCCCCGCCGGCATCGCATCGATGTATTCTTCCGCCAGTTCTACATCTTCCGGAAGGATACTCCGCTCTGCGGCAACCAACGCGTTACGTGCTTCCGACGCCATACTGAGGGTCACTTTAAAGTTATCAAAATACAGATAACAATCCTGGGCAGTAGAACTTCCGCTAAACCGCACATAAAATTGGCTAATACCCTGCGAATAATCTGCCGTCGACCAAAGCTGGCGGCCTGTCACCGATCCAATCTCCTTGCCGGTGCTAAGATCGGTCATATACACTTCATAAATGTTGTTTTCCATATCCAGCACAAACCGCAAACGGTACCAAGTATTGTAGCGGATGGACGTGCTGGAGGGAAGCTCGCTCCAGCCCCGGTCTTCCCCTGCAGCAGCGTCATAATAGTCCAGCCGGACGCCATATCCTCCTTCCGGCGCGTACATATCAAACAACCGGTATCCCGTATTATCAATGGCCGTACGGTAATACATAGAAAAATATCGGTCGTTAGAGGTGGTACCGGCAAATTTAACATCCTGCTCAACAACCACCCGCCCTGTTAGCGGCGGGTCAGCATGGTGCTGGAATGCCTCGCCGCCCGTAGGCGTACTGTTATAGTGCTGCGCGCCGACCAGGTTGGCCGGATCTGCTGGGTCTGTCTGGACCGTGACGTCATAACCGCCGTTTACATTGATGACGTCGCCAACAGCCCTGCCGGAAAAATCTTCCCCCAGTACAACATCTGCACTCTGCTGAACCACATCCACCCGCTGTTCCAATTCTGTCCTTTCATCACTTGGCGGTACCTGGACAATCAGCCGCTGCGCCTCGTCAATATCCGCCTGGGCTCCTGTACGTTCTGCTGTTTCCACCGCAGTACGCGCATCCTCTATGGTAGCCGCCGCTGCATATACCAATGCCATATCCCCTGTATTGGGAAAATATGTTGTAAACAGAAATACACTCAATACTACAAAGGCTATACGCTTCATCACGTTTGGTACGCTCCTTCAATTTTTATTATTGTACCCGAACCCCCTGGCCATGCACTGGCTTCATACCGGTCAGGCTGTCCCATGCCCAAACGCACAGGGTGCGGTTATCTCCCGCTTGCTGTGGTATATCAACGACAAAGGTATCCAACGCACCGTCTGTCAGCATCATGGGGGATGCCAACTGGCAATAGGCTAGCCGGTTTGTTCCGTCTGTTGTTTCATACAATGCTGCAATCAATTGCACCGGTGTTGTCGAACCAGTATCGTTATGGATGGTCACAGTTGCTGTAGTTGCTTCCGCCAGGGAAGTTACCACACCGCCCGAAGCGTTTTTCAATGTAACTTCCATCAAAAAACCTGCCGGCGGTTCCTCTGTTAAGAAATCCAGCCGTTCCTGCAGAGCGTTTTTATCAGCCCCCGCATCCAGTGCGCCAACCAGTTCCTGTGCTGCCTGGATATCCGTTTCTATCCGGCTCCGTTCCGCCTTTACAACTGCATCCCTGGCGGCCTTCAGCGGAGTTTGCGGCGTAACCACTAAATCGTCGACATACAGCGCGCCGGTACCGTCTGATGTTGTCCCTTCAAATTGATAATCGATACTTTGCCACGCGCTTGCGTCATACTTCAAATCCGCATAATTATATGTCTGGCTGGCCAACTGCGCACCTGTCGCTGTATTCAATACCAATATGGTGTACTGACTATCCTGTGTATCCACAGCATACCGGATGGTATACCAAGTGTCTGCCGCCATCGGCGGTTCAGGGGTTATCACAGCCCATGCAGAGTTCATCACCTGTCCTGCCGGAAAAGCCACATTGAATATATGGTTTCCAGAACCTTGGTCATATAACACAATTCTTCCATTTTCTACCGTTCCGCTGTATTTCACCTTCTGTTCAACCGTGAAATCTGTGCTTGCCGGAATGCGCCCGGAAAAGTGCATTTTTTCTCCCCAACCTCCGGCGCCTTGGTCCGTCAGGCTGACCTTGACCACCATATTCCCGTCTTCCTGGACAAATGCCGCGCTGGAATTCCCATTGCCCGACGAAAATGTATCGCCTGCAGTCTTGTCTGCAAAATCTGCATACACCACCGCATCTGCCTTGGCTTGCAGTGCGTCCAGCCGCGCCTCCAGCGCGTTGCTGGCTGCATCGTCTTCCAACTGTGCCACAAAGCTCTGGGCCGCGTCAATATCAGCCTGCTGTCCGCTTTCTTCGGCCAGCCCTACCAAATAGTTAGCCGCCTCCAGCCCGCCAAGCGTCTCAATCATCTCTAGCCGGGCCAGCAACTGCGTTTTTTTAGCGCCGTTATCCAAAAGGTTTACAATCGCATATGCGCTGTCCACATCCGTTTGCAGCTTTGTCTGCTCTGCCTTTGCTACTGCAGTGGCAGCCGGCGCATACTTTGCCGCCGTGGTCAGACGGGCCTGCAAAGCGGTTTTGTCCGCATTTTCGTCCAATGCAGCAACCAAATTTTCCGCTATATCAACATCTGCCTGCAGCAGACTTCTTTCGGCTTTCACAACGGCATTTCTGGCAGCTTTCAGCGGGGTTTCCACCCGGATCTTTAACCCGGTATAATAAACATTGACCTCTCCAGCCGTCTCAGTATCCACCAGTTTACCGCTCACACGGTACTTCACTTGATTAATCCCCATCGTATAGTCCTGCCCGCCGCCGCTGTATAGCTGTCCGTCAGTAATTGCAGCAAGTTCAGAACCGTTATGGCTTAAATACGCCTCATATGCGTTCGTATCTGTGTCCATAACAATTTTGATGTCATACCAACTGTCCGGTTGAATCACCTTACTATTTGGCATTAGGCTCCAGCCGCTATTCCCATATGCCAGAATCACGCCGTGATTGTCATGGTTTTCCGGGGCAATTTGAAACAGCATGGCATCCTTTCCATCTGCCGTCCGGTAATACATCTGGAAATACCGGTCTCCCTGCCCGTCACAGTCAAATCGCACCGCCTGTTCTATAACAATCTTCCCGGTTACCGGTTGGGCCAGGTCATATGCATACCACCCGCCCGCCGCCTCAGATTGATACGCATTCTTTGCGACCTTTCCGCGCACATTTTCCGGATCGTTTTGTACCGTGGCATTCCAATTATCATTATCTTTAATCACATCACCGATATCTTTGCCTGAAAAATCTTCATACAGTGCCGCGTCCAGCTTGTTCTGCAAAATATCCAGACGCGCTTCAAGAGCGGCCCGTTCCTCACCGGCCGGCAAATCGGAAACCATCACCTGGGCGGTATCGATATCCTCCTGTTGGTTACTTTCTTCTGCCGCCGAAACCGCAGACTGCGCATCGGTATACGCATCTGCAAACACGGGGACGGCAACCGCCATCTGTAGCAGGAACATGAGAGCCAAAGCAGTAGAAATCCATTTTAGATTATCTGTAAGTTTTGCAATCATCGAAATCCCCCCACGATTCTAGTTCTGCACTTTTACTTGGAAGCTGCAAATTCGTCAACCTGCCGCTGGACTTCCGCCCGCAGCTTTTCTATGCCGGCCACATTCAGCTTTTCCATCATTTCTGCATAATACGAGTCATAATCAGCAATTGCGCCGGAATTCAATGCACGTGAAAATTCCTGTACAATGGCATCCACCTGCGCCTGTTCAATCTTCACGTTGGTATTGTCAAACATAAACCCAATAAGCGGGGAAGGAATGGCCGCTTCGTTGATCCCCTTTACATATTCGTTCCAGCCTACTGGGTCGCTCTGAATTTCATAAGCGTTGAAGGTATTGCCGATGACCCATTTATACTGCCCGTAGGGACTGTTACTGTCCGGCTCGCTTTGATAGCTAAGCATCTC
>CALGRC010000097.1 GCA_937959315.1 uncultured Clostridia bacterium
GAGATGTGGTGTTGTGACTGGAGTTCTGACGTGTGCTCTTCCGATCTCGGCACAGTCCAGCAGGGAAATGCCCATCGTAATGGTGCGGATATCCAGATGTTCCCGGTCAATCATATTCCGGGTTTCCAGTACCTCGTGCTGATTAATCATTGGCCCTTTCCTCCTGTCCTAGACTCAAATACGGTGCATAGAAGCAAAAATATCTTCCCGCTGTATGCGGATTTCCACGCCCAATTCCTGTCCTTCTTTGTCCAGTTCTTCGGAAAGCGCTGTAAAATCAACTGTGCTTTCAGACAAATCTACCATCATCATCATGGTAAACATCCCCTGTAAAATGGTTTGGGAAATATCCAAAATATTCACGCTATACCCTGCTAAAATATTGCTGACCCCACTGATAATCCCCACACGGTCTTTCCCAATTACGGTAATGATTGCTTTCAAATCCTTTTCCCCCTTTTTTCCTGCTGCCATTGCGCCAACCATCAACGGATTTTAATGGTTTTAATCCGCAAAGCATTGCTGACCACCGAAACCGAGCTAAGCGCCATGGCGCAAGCGGCAATCATAGGGTTTAACAAAACGCCGCCCAAGCCATACAGTACACCGGCAGCCACAGGTATCAAAATGGTATTGTAAACAAACGCAAAAAACAGGTTTTGCTTGATATTTCTGATGGTTATATTGCTGAGTTCAATCGACTTGATAATATCCATCAGTTGGTTTTTCATTATGACGATATCGGCCGACTCCAACGCAATTTCCGTGCCGCTTCCGACCGTCATACCCACATCCGCAGCGGTAATGGCAACCGAATCGTTGATGCCATCCCCTACCATTGCCACAATTTGGCCCTGCTTTTGCAGCTTTTGCACCTCATTGGCCTTGTCGCCAGGAAGCACCTCATATATGACATCGTCCACCCCCAGTTGTTTTGCTACGGCATTTGCAACGTATTTGTTATCCCCCGTTAGCACAACTGCTTTTTTCCCAAGATGGTGGATCTGCCTAATAGCCTCTGCCGCGTCTGGCTTTATCTGGTCCATAGCGGCAATCGCACCGGCGAACCGGCCGTCAATGGCAGCCAAGATGGGGGTTTTCCCCTCGCTCGCCAGCTTTTTCATATCAATGGTGACGGCAATCTTGTTATCTTCCATCAGTTTACGGTTCCCCAGCAAAACTTCTTTCCCATGGATGGCAGCCCGTATCCCTTTCCCAACAACTGCTTCAAACGATTCTACCGGATACCCTTCGATTTTTTCCTGCGCAGCCAAATCCACAATCGCATCGCCCAGTGGATGTTCCGATACCTTTTCTGCCGACATGGCATACTGCATAAGCTGCTGACGTGTAAATCCCTCGGCTGGCAGCACATCAGTTACGCGCGGTTCACCAATGGTCAATGTGCCGGTCTTATCAAACAAAATGGTATCCACCTTATGCAAAATTTCCAGCGCACTGGCATCCTTAACCAAAATACCCATAGACGCCGCGCGGCCGATGGATACAATCACCGCTGTCGGTGTGGCCAGCCCCAATGCACACGGGCAGGCAATGACCATAACCGAAATAAAAATATTGATGACAAACGCAATATCTTTTCCAAGCAGCGTCCAAACCAACGCAGAAAGCAGCGCAATCCCTATCACCGTTGGGACAAAAACGCCGGCAATTTTATCAGCCAGCCGTGCAATTTTGGGCTTAGAACCGCTGGCGCGCTCCACCATACGGATTATCTGTGATAAAAGCGTTGCCCCCGATACTTCTGTCGCTTTCACATGCAGATAACCATACTTATTGATACAGCCGGCAAACACTTTATCGCCCGGGACCTTTTCCACCGGAATGCTCTCGCCGGTCAGCATAGACTCGTCAATGGTGCTGGAACCTTCTGCCACTTCGCCGTCCACACTCACCTTTTCCCCCGGCGACACCAGTACAATGTCCCCCATGACGATCTCTTCCACCGGCACCTCCACCTGCTTCCCATCACGCAGCACGGTCGCTTTTTTGGGAGCCAGCTCAATCAATTTCTTGATGGCGTCATTTGTTTTAAGTTTGGAACGGTTTTCCAAATATTTTCCCAGCAATATCAGCGTAATGATAACACCAACCGATTCAAAATACAAATGGTGGACATTGCCTGTATGGCTGCTGTATACAGCCAGATCTATCACCAGGTATAGCCCATACAGAAAAGCCGCCGACGTACCGACTGCCACCAGTGAATCCATATTGGGATGCAGGCGGAACAAATTTTGATACCCATGGGTATAAAACTGGTAACCGACTGCAACACTGCCAAGAGACAGCAGCAACTGTATCGCCGCATAGCGCAGCGGGTAATACTCTGGCGAGATAATCCCCGGCAGCGGCAGACCGACCATATGCCCCATGGAAATATAAAAGAGCGGTGCGGTAAAAATAAGGGAAACAAGGAATTTATAAAAAATCACTTTTACCTCATGCTCCCGCCCAGCATAATTTTGCTCAAAGCTGTCAGTATTCAGGCCATATCCCGCTTCCTCCACCGCCCTTTTGATTTCCTCCGGCGTGATGACCTTTTCATCATATTCCAGCGTCAGCTTTGTGGTAGCCAGATTGACTGAGGCACTTTTGACCCCTTTTAACCCACCTACCGTCTTTTCCACATTGCCAGCGCATACGGCACAGGACATACCCGTTACCGTAAATTCTGTCTTTACCATATTCAGCTCCTTTCCCGTCGATCCTTCTGTTTAATCATCTATATGCCCTGCCGGCTGCGCACCACTTCATACATGAGCAGCGCCCCGGCTACCGATGCATTGAGGGATGTGAGTTCCCCAGCCATTGGAATCCGTACCAAAAAGTCACACGCCTCTTTTACCAAACGGGAAATCCCGCGTCCCTCACTGCCCACCACTATGGCAACCGCCCCTCGGAAATCCTGTTCATACAACGTCTTTGCACCATCCATATCGGCGCCGATCACCCAAATATTTTCTTTTTTTAATGTTTCTATTACCCGAACCAGATTTGCCACCTTTGCCACCGGCGTAAACTCCACTGCGCCTGCAGATGTTTTTGCCGTCACCGCGCCCAAACCAGCGCTGCGCCGTTTGGGAATGATAACCCCATGCGCCCCGGCGGCATTCGCTGTCCGCAGCAGCGCTCCCAGATTATGCGGGTCTTCCACCTCATCGGCAATTACAATAAACGGCTGTTCACCCTTTTGACGGGCAGAGGCAAGTATTTCATCCACCGTCACATAGCCGGCTGCCGCCGCATAGGCTATCACCCCCTGATGGGCGCCAGTTTCCGATAGCTGATCCAATTTTTTGCGGTCAACTTCCTGCACCACAATGCCGTTTTCTCTGGCCATGGCACGGATTTTAACAACGGAACCTTCCCGCGCACCTTTTGCAATTAAAATTTTATCCAAATCCCTGCCGGCGCGGAGCGCTTCCAATACCGGATTGCGCCCCTCCAGCCGGGCCTGACTGACCTCACGCATTCTACTCACGCCTTTTTCTTTGTCAACAGCTTTCCAAGCTCAGAAAACACCACCGTTACCAGCGCCAGCCCGGCAACCGTCAGCCATTGGGCGGCGTTTAAGGCAACAATCCCAAATGCATTGCGGAATACCGGCACCAACATCACAATCAACTGCAAAAACAGCGAACCCAAAAACGCATAAATCAAATACCGGTTGCGCAGCAGATGAACCCGGAAAATACTCCGGTCACTGCGTACATTGAAGACATGCACCAACTGGGTAATGGACAAGGATGCAAAGGCCATGGTGGTGCCAAGCGCATGCCCGCCGTCAAATACATACATACCCAAAATATACGAGCACAGCGTTAGAATTCCAATCAATACCCCCTGCCAGGCAATCTTCCATCCCATGCCGTCGGCAAACACACTTTTTTTCGGGTCACGGGGCACATCATCCATCACACTGCCCTCTACCGGCTCGACGCCCAGCGCAAGCGCCGGGAAGCTATCAGTTACCAGGTTAATCCACAAAATATGGATGGCAGACAACGGCGCTTCCAAATGCATCAGCGGGCTGAGCAGCGTAGCGCAGAACACAGCGACAATCTCCCCCACATTGCAGGACAGCAGAAAATGGATGGCCTTTTTAATATTGGCAAAAATCCCGCGGCCTTCCTTCACCGCTTCTACAATGGTGGCAAAATTATCATCCGTCAAAATCATCGCCGCTGCGCCCTTGGAAACCTCTGTCCCGGTAATCCCCATTGCGCATCCAATATCCGCCGCCTTCAGGGCCGGTGCGTCGTTTACGCCGTCGCCCGTCATAGCAACCACTTTTCCCCGTGCTTGCCAGGCCTTTACAATCCGAACCTTATGCTCCGGCGATACCCGCGCATACACGGCATATTTTTCCACGTTTTCTTCCAATTCCCGCTGGCTCATGGCACTGAGCTCCACACCGGTAACAGCCTTCTGCCCTTCCCCTAAAATGCCTAGTTCCCGGGCAATGGCCGATGCCGTTGCCTTGTGGTCGCCGGTAATCATCACCGGCGTAATCCCCGCCCTGCGGCAAAGCGCCACACTGTCCTTTACTTCCAGCCGCGGCGGATCAATCATACCCGTAAGCCCCACAAATGTCAAGCCGCTTTCCACTGCCGCTGCATCTTCGCCATCCGGGACTGCGGCAAGCTCTTTGTATGCCACGGCCAGCACCCGCAGCGCCTGGTCTGCCATCTGCGCATTTAATGCCTCAATTTTGTCAGAGGCAGCCTGGCTCATCGGTTGAACAGCACCATTTTCCAGCACCTGCGTACACCGCCCCAGCAAAACATCCGGTGCGCCTTTGGTAATACACACATAGCTTCCGTCAAGCTTCACAACCGTTGTCATCAGCTTTCGGTCAGAATCAAACGGCAGCTCAAATACCCGCGGATACTGCCTGTCCAATTGGTTTTTATCCATCCCCATATCCAGTGCAGCCATCACCAGCGCCGTTTCAGTCGGGTCTCCAAGCGCATGCGGGTTCCCATCTGCAATGTCCAGCTTGGAGTCGTTACACAGGGCGCCATAGCGAAGCAAAATTTCCTGCGTCTTATCCAACGGCTGCTTTGTATCAAACAGCCCATCTATGGTAGCCAGCTTTACAACCGTCATCCGGTTTTGCGTCAAAGTACCTGTCTTATCTGAGCAAATGACGCCAGCGCTGCCCAGCGTCTCCACTGCCGGCAGCCGTTTGATAATGGCATGCTTTTTCACCATGCGCTGCACGCCGAGTGCCAATACAATGGTGACAACAGCCGGCAAGCCTTCGGGGATGGCAGCAACCGCCAGGCTGACCGCCGTCATAAACATGGTAAGCGGCGGCTCGCCTTCCAAAATACCCAGTCCAAACATGACTGCGCAAATTATCAATGCAACAACACCCAGAATCCTCCCGATTTCAGCCATTTTCCGCTGCAGCGGCGTTGCCGTATCCGCTTCATCAGACAGCATACCTGCAATTTTCCCAACCTCGGTATCCATTGCGGTGGCAACAACCAGCCCCTCACCGCGGCCATAGGTGATAACAGAAGTGGAAAACGCCATATTTACCCTGTCGCCCAAAGCAACCTCGCCGCCCGATAACGCTTCTGCCTGCTTTTCCACCGGCACCGATTCACCGGTCAACGCCGACTCCTCAGCCTTTAAATTGACACATTCTATCAGCCGGAGGTCAGCCGGCACATAATCGCCTGCTTCCAATACCACAATGTCGCCTTTTACCACTTCGCGCGCCGGGATTTTTAACACCTTCCCGTCCCGGCGCACCTTGGCATAGGGGGCAGACATGGTCTGCAATGCCTCCAACGATTTTTCCGCCTTGCTTTCCTGCGTCACGCCCAAAATAGCATTGAGTACCACTATCAATAAAATGATAACCGAATCCAGCCATTCGTGCCCACCGGTAGCTAAAAACGATACAACCGCCGCAGCAATCAATATCAATACCATAAAATCCCGGAATTGTTCTAAAAAACGCACAAACAAGCTCTTGCGTTTTTTCTTTTCCAGCGCGTTATATCCGCACTCTTTCAAGCGCCGCCCAGCCTCGGCCGCAGTTAAGCCCGTACGTTTATCAACATCCAGTATTTTTGCTGTATCTTCACCAGAAAGATCATACCAATTCCGGTCTGCCATCGCAATTACACTCCCCAAATGTCATTTTAGGGAACGCGTAAAAACCCACGTCCCCTAATTAGTGTCGTTTTTTTCTCTTGATTTTATGCAAAGTGGAATTTATCGTGAATCGCCTTGACCGCCCGTTCCGCATTGCGCTGCGCCACCAGCACGGAAACCTTGATTTCCGACGTTGCAATCATATGGATATTGATATTGGCATCATAAAGCGCTTCAAACAATGTCGCGGCTACCCCTGGATTGTTAACCATACCGGCGCCCACCACCGATACCTTTGAAAATTCCTTGCTCGTCTCCATTTTTTCAAACCCAATCCGCTCCTGGTTTTCCGCCAAAATCTGGGCAGCAGGCTCCAAATTGGACTCGGTTACCGTAAAGCTGATATCCTTTTTCCCGTGGTGCCCAATGGACTGCAAAATAATATCTACATTAATCCCCTTATTTGCCAGCAACGAAAAAATTTTAAATGCCAGCCCCGGTTCATCCACCAAATTCATCAGTGCAATCCGGGCCACGTCATTGTCGCGGGCCACACCCCGCACCAACATTTTTTCCACTTTTTCAACCTCCTTAACTACCGTACCTTCCGTTTGGTTCAAACTAGAACGCACCACCAAATTGACATGGTATTTCTTTGCCATTTCTACTGAGCGGTTATGTAATACATTAGCCCCTAAACTAGCCAGCTCCAGCATTTCATCATAAGAAATATCATCCAGCTTTTTCGCATCTGGGACAATCCGCGGGTCGGCAGTAAACACGCCGTCTACATCGGTATAAATTTCACATAGATCTGCCCGCAGGGAAGCCGCGATTGCCACCGCTGAAGTGTCGGAACCGCCGCGGCCCAATGTAGTGATATCATCGTATTTATTAATCCCCTGGAATCCTGCTACTACAACAATGCTCCCGCCATCCAATTCCCGCCGGATACGTTCGCTGTTAATCCGCAAAATTTTAGCAGCACTATAGTTAGAATCCGTCAGCATACCGGCCTGCCAGCCGGCCAGTGATACTGCCCGGCAGCCCAAATGCTGGATAGCCATAGCCAATAGGGAACTGGACATCTGTTCCCCAGCCGAAAGCAGCATATCCATTTCCCGTTTGGGCGCTTTGGGATTGATTTCCTGCGCTTTCTCTATTAAATCATCCGTGGTATCGCCCTGTGCAGAGACCACAACAACAACCGAATTCCCTTTCCGGTAAGTCTCTACCACGCGGCTTGCCACATTCCTAACGCGCTCCGCATTGGCAACCGAACTGCCGCCAAATTTTTGCACAATCAAACTCATGTTCCTATCCGCCTCCCAAAAAAGGTTCTATCTCAAAGCAGTTCCCAGCGCTTCTTAATCAACTGAAACGGTAACGCCATGATTATCTACCTCTAACATCTTTAGTTTCCAATTATTTAAACGGTTTTGGACCAAAAGGCCCATCCCACGCTCAAACCGTGTACTATCCCCGGCCAAAACCGACATAATCGTAGGCCCTGCGCCGCTGACATAACTGCCAATTGCCCCATGCCGGTGAGCGCTGCGCATAACCAGTTCGCCCCCCTTAATATACGGCAGCCGGTATGCCTGATGCAGCCGGTCTTTCATCCCCGCTGCAATGGCGCTGATATCGCCGTTGATAAAACCACTGGCCAGCATAGATGCATGGCCCACATTAAACACGGCATTTTTATAGCTCGTATATCGCGGCAACACACCGCGGGATTTCTTGGTCTGCAAATAAAAATTGGGAATCATAGCCCCAAATTTCAAATGCTTGTTCACGCGGTTTTTGCTATAGTGAACCCGCCGGCCTTCTTGAACAGAGACCACAAATCCCCCCAGCAGCGCCGGCGCGACATTATCGGGATGGCCCTCAATTTCACAGGCAAGGGACAGCAATTCCTCTACCCCCAGCGGGTTCCCAATCAGCGCGTTCGCGCCCACCAACCCAGATATAATACTTGCTGAGCTGCTGCCTAGGCCACGTGTTACCGGAATATTGCTGTTAAGTTCCAGCCACAGTCCCTTCACCCGTCGGCCGGCTTTCCGAAACACACGCTCCATGGCGGTATACACGTAATTACTCTCGTCCCGCGGCAAAAAAAGCTTGCTGTCGTCAACAATGTTGATTTCCAGCCCCTTGTCTATTTCTTCAATGCGCACTTCATTATACAGTTGCAACGCGATACCCATACAATCGAAGCCCGGCCCCAGATTGGCCGTCGTAGCCGGTACCCTGACCGTAATCATGCCATCCCTCCCGCCGGTTTGTTTATGCCAACACCCTGATAAATCCAATCACCCGGTAAGGCAGGCTGGTCAGTTTTGCCTTCAAATCCCCTTCACTTATGACCGCCGTCAAAAAACCAAGTTCATCTTCATATTTGTCTATAACTGTCACTTCACCAAATAAAGCCTTTATTGCGGAAAACGCCTGTCCCTTAGCACCTTCTGGTACGCGCTCATCGGTGGCAATCCGGACAAAAAATGCACTGCGCGACTGGTCGGTATCCTGCACCAAATCCTCGTCTGTTTTCACCCACAGCACACGGCCGGCACGGGGGTTCTTTACAAGGTCAATCACATCCCCTACCACTGCGGAAGCGGTTGGCAGCTTACCTGCCCCAGGGCCATAGAACATAGCATCCCCAATCGCATTGCCGCGCACTTGGATTCCATTGTAAACCCCAGCTACCGTCGCCAGCGGTTCTTCCTCTTCTACCATCATAGGCGCGACTTTGATATCCACCTTGCCATTTTCCAAACGCTTGCAATATCCCAGTAATTTAATGACTGAGCCAAGTTCGTCGGCATAGCCGGTATCCCGCAATGTCAAGCCGGTGATTCCTTCGGTATGCACTTTCTGATACTCAATCTTTTTCCCCGTTGCCAAAGAAGCCAGGATACAGATCTTCCGGCAAGCGTCATATCCCTCTACGTCAGCGGCAGGATTGCGCTCCGCATACCCTTTTTTCTGTGCATCCGAAAGTGCGTCTTCAAACGACACCCCTTTTTTAATCATCTGCGTCAAAATATAATTGGTCGTACCATTTAAAATCCCGACAATTTCAGTAATCTCATTGGCTGCCAGGCACTGGTTCAGCGGCCGGATGATGGGGATGCCGCCGCCGACGCTCGCTTCAAATAAATAACACACGCCATTGTCGTGCGCAAGCTGCAACAGTTCATCACCATATGTAGCAACCAGCTCTTTATTGGAAGTCACCACATTTTTGGACTTGCTTAGCGCAGCCTTGGTATAAGCATATGCAGGCTCTAGCCCACCCATGACTTCAACAATAATCGAAATTTCCTCATCCTTTAATATAGTATCAAACTCCTTGATAAACAATTCGTTTTCCGGATGCTCCGGGAAGTCCCGGATATCAAGGATATATTTGATGTCAATCGGCTGGCCGGCTTTACGGGTAATACTTTCACAGTTTCTGCGAATAACCTCATAGACGCCTGAGCCCACCACACCGTAGCCCATTATTGCGATTTTTACCATTGGAACCCCTCCGTTTCGCCGCTGTACCATTTGTGAAAATACCATTCACCAATGCGAATTATTGTATCATATTTACCCTGCTTTGTCAATTTTCATCCAGCTTCACATTATCCGGGAACCGCTCTTGCATTTTTGTCAGTTTTTCAAATACATCCACAGGCCCGCCAGCCGGTTCCCGCTCTGACTCCAGCACACATTTGACAGGCAAATCCGTTCCAAAAACCGTACGCACCTGTTGCTGTACCAATGCCAGATGGTCTTTTTGCATGGTACGGTCCCGTTTTTGCGCATCGTCAAAGCAAACGTATAATACATCTCCCTGCAAATATGCGGTAGTCTTAAATAAATCGGTGAAAAGCATTAAGTTGCCGCTCTTCATAACTCCATCAATAACATCCTTCCAGTTAGCTGCCGGCTGCACGTTTTCTTCTTTCTGCACGTTTTCTTCGTTGCCAGAAACAGTTGGCTTGTCCTTTTTTTCCGCAGAAACAGGTTTTGCAGCCGCGTCCAGCGCTTCCCCATCGGCAGGCCAGGGCAAATCTTCCCCTTCTTGAGATGACGCTTGTACAGCACTGTGTTGCACATACGCTGCCCCGCCCAATGGCACAGCGTTTTCCAATTTGCTCAGCCGTGCAAGCAGGGCGCCTCCGCTCTCGTCCAACTGCGGCTGAGACAGTTTAATAAGCGCAACTTCAATCAGCACCCGCGGCGAAGCGGAGAACCGCAAAGCCGACAGCAAATCGCTGAGCACTTCTATGCTGTGCAGCGTTTGTTCCCGCGTATACAAACCTGATATCCGCGCAACACCCTGCATACGCTTTCTGCTCATATCCGGCTGTTCCCCAGCAATCTGATACATCAATATATCCCGGAAAACCCCAAGCAGGCTTTCTACAAAATAATCAGCATTCCGCCCGTCACTGATACATTTGGAAAATGCCTCCAGCGTACCTGCCGTATCCTGCTTTGCTATTCTCGCAGCAATATCAAACAAATAGGTATCGTCCAACGCCCCCACTACGCCGACCACATCCTCATACGTAAGGCCATTCTCCTTAAAAGCCAAACATTGGTCTAAAATACTCAAAGCGTCCCGCATAGAACCATCACCCAGATAAGCAATATAATCAACGGCCCCGTCATCCGCCGAAATTCCTTCCTGCTCTAGGATATACCGTATGCGTCCGGCAATGTCGGCTGCTGTAATCGCCTTAAAGTCAAACCGCTGGCACCGCGACAGGATGGTGGCCGGCACCTTGTGGATTTCAGTGGTCGCCAGAATAAATATCACGTCAGCAGGCGGTTCTTCCAAGGTTTTAAGCAGCGCATTAAAAGCCCCTTGCGACAGCATGTGAACCTCGTCAATAATATACACCCGGTTCTTGCTCACCGTTGCACAATACCGTCCCTGGTCGATGATTTCCCGGATATTTTCCACACCGGTATTGGATGCGGCGTCAATTTCCACAATATCCAAAATACGTTCTTCCAAAATCCCCCGGCAGACGTCGCACTGGTTGCAGGGATTGCCGTCCTCCGGGCGCAGGCAGTTGACCGCCCGCGAGAATATTTTGGCCGTCGAGGTTTTTCCTGTGCCCCGTGTACCAGTAAATAAGTAGGCATGGGCAATATGCGCATGTTTGATTTCGTTTTTCAGCGTGGTGGTTACATGCTCCTGCCCTACCACGTCGTCAAACCGCATGGGCCGCCATTTGCGGTACAAAGCCTGGTACGCCATTTTGCCCTTCCTCCTTTGTCATCTGCATAATAAAAGGCCGTACACCCAAAAATCGAATTTTCCCTCCATGCGTTATTTTGCAGTTAGCTCAAACCAGGCGTCCCTGCGGCACACACCAAAACAACGCTTATGGCTGCTCGGTTCCCCGCCTGACCAGGTTCACGTGCTGATGTTGCGCAAGACCTGGCTCTCAACACCACTTACAAAACACAGACCATACAGGATAAAATCCTCAAATCGGGTATCACCCTTGCTATAGCGGATTGCAAGTACAGGGCACCGCTACCACCCCGGCTGTACGACCAGAATTTATTATACAACATTGCTGCAAACATTTCAATAACATTTTCCCGGAATTTGCAAAAAATATTACAAATATGGGCTTGCCGTTTGACAACTGCCGCCAGATGGGATATCATAAATCAAAAAAGGGTAGATTGGTTTATGGACTATATCATGCTACAGAAAGAGCAATTATCATCCCATCTGTTTGATGGCTTTATCCGCCGGCAGATAGTTACCAAATGCCGGCGGTATCTCAATGGGCAATGGACCGTACAGGACGCCCCGTTCATTGACGACTGGGATCAGGCCGACTATCAGATGCTCCTATATTATTTACAACGCACCGTCGATACCGGCGGCGCTGTATTTGGGGCGTTCCAAAATGGGATTTTAAAAGGGTTTGCCTCAATAGAAGGAACCCCTATGGGAGTAAACGGGGACTATCTGGATTTATCCAGCCTCCATGTTTCAGCCGATATGCGCAGGAATGGCATTGGTCGGACCTTGTTTTTCAAGGCAGCCGAATGGGCCAGGGCGCACGGCGCAAAAAAATTGTACATTTCTTCCCATTCCGCTATAGAAACGCAGGCCTTTTACCAGGCAATGGGCTGCACAGAAGCCGCGGAATATAACAAGGCGCATGTCGAGCAGGAACCGTATGACTGCCAATTGGAATTTGTACTTTGATATGGCAGATGAAATGGAAAACCTGCGGTACAACAGCATAAAAAAACGGGGCGATTGCCCCGTTTTTTTATTCAATCTATAATAACAACTGTTGTCGCTTCAAAAATACCGGTATTGATAGAACCAATCACCGAAACGGTCTGACCGACCGAAATATCTTTTAACGTTTTGGATTTCCCGTCACTGCTGGAAATAATTGCAGCGGATTTTTTCACAAAAATTTGGTCGGTGCGCGATTGTTTGGTTTCCGGGTCAACATAGGTGACGCCCAGCATATTATACGCCGGATTGATAATCTCTACCGTACCGGTCACCTGCGTGACATTTTCCGCCGGTTTTGTTTCAATCTTCACTACCGTATCGCTTTCCACTGTAATTTTTGCATTGACATTGAGCCGCAAATCGTATATGGTCCCGGCCTTGTCGTCCAGCAAAATTTCTGCATCGCGCGCAACTGGATAAGACACCGATTTCCCATCCACCTTCAAGGTGATAGACGGCGAGCTGGATACATTGACCGCCTCAATCACGCCGGTCAAAGAATCCGTGCTGCTGGTCGCTTCAATATTGGTAATCAGGCTGTATTCGGTGGTCAGCTGTACGGTATCGCCAATTAAAATATCATTTAAGGTGGCTGTAGCGCCGTTTTTGGCGACCTTTACACTGCTGCCGGCATAAAAGTCCTGCTCATCCCCGCCGGTTACCTTCACCCGCAGGACAAAGGTGGGCTCTAGGATGATATCGGTCACCTTGCCTTTTACTTTTTTACTGCCTGCTTCAGCCGTAACAGTAACTACTTTCCCGCCGGTGACATTAAGTGTGACAAAATCGCCCGCCTTTAAATCGGTCAAAGCCGCGCTTTCCCCATCTTTTGTCACCACAATGGTATCCGCTATTTTGTATTCCTTGCGTTCATCCTCTACAGCGCCTATTTTATCAATTTTAATGGTAGTAGTGCCGTCGGCACGGCCAGTCCCAACATATTTCCCCGAAACTTCTTCATCTGTCTGCGCCGTAATAAAATCGATGGAAAACAGGCTGCCGCCGCTTGTAGTTACCACCGCTTCCATACCGACCGCAATGCCGTCGGTATCAATTTTTTCACCCTCAAACCGCAGCTTGCACGCATCTGGGATGGTATAGGCATGGTCTTCCCCGTCAATGTCTTTGATGCGGATGGTATCGTTGGCCGGCTCAACCGATGCCACAATCCCCTGATAGCTATCATACTGTGCCAGCTCCTGCAAATTATAAAGCACGACAGCCGCCTGTGCGCGCGTTACGTCCCCCATGGGCACAAAGGTATTGGCCTCCATCCCCTGCATCAGGCCCTGTTCTGTTACATATTCCACATATTTTTTGGCTGTGGATGGGATATCGTTGGTATCCGCATAATCGAGTGAAGTGATGACCTTACTCTTGACCTCGTCTTCCGCCCCCATCGCTTTGGTCAGCAAAACCGCAACTTCATAGCGCTTGAGGCCGACGCTTTGATTATCCTGGCTGATATAGCCGCCCAGCTCATCGGTAGCCAGAAGCCCCTTGGCCAGCAAAAAGGATAATTCTTCTTCGCCGTACGGAAGCTCATACTGTTCCAAATCCGCAGCGTAATGGTCTGTTGCAAACGTACACAACGCTTCATTTACTTCATCGCCCGAACCCAAAATGCGCGCAACCAGCGATAGTGCTTCCAGTTTTGTCACCACATTTTCCGGGCGGAAGGTGCCGTCTTCATATCCTTTGATAATCCCATCGTCTGCCATAGATGAAATTTCTTTGTATGCCCAGGCATACTTTGCCTCCGTTACATCGGGAAATGCTGCCGCGGCAAACACCTGAACAGCCATCCCAACCGCAAGCAGGGACGCTACGGCAATCCTGCCAATTTTACCACCAAAATTCCTCATTTGTTACCCTCCTTATATAATTTATGTATCAATTTCCAGATATGGTATCGCATTAAGCGTCAAATCTGCATATGTCCCATCTAGCGCTTCGTAATATGCACTGCACGCAATCATAGCCGCATTATCGGTACACAGCACCGGCGGCGGGCAGTAAAATTGCAGCCGCCCTTTCCGCGCCTCAAGTTCCCGGCGCAGCCGCGTATTTGCCGCAACCCCGCCGGCAAGGGCAATTTTACCAATCCCTTCCCGCTTTGCGGCCTCCAGCAGATGGTCGGCCAGCACCTCCACAACGCTCTTTTGAAAGCTGGCAGCGATATCCGCCACCCGGTAGGGCTCACCCCGCTGTTCCAAGCCATGTATATAATTCATCACGCCTGTTTTAATGCCGCTAAAGCTAAAATCCAAACTATCCGGCCCAAAAGATACTTTTTTAAACCGGACCGCATCTTCATTGCCGTCATGCGCTGCCTCATCAATTTTCGGGCCGCCGGGATATCCAAGCCCCAGCACCCGCGCCACTTTATCGAAAGCCTCACCCGCCGCGTCATCCCGCGTCTGGCCCAGCACCCGGTAACTGGTATACCCTTCTACCAATACAATATGGCTGTGTCCGCCCGAGGCCACCAGGCAGAGAACCGGCGGCTCCAAATTGGGAAACGCAAGATAATTTGCACAGATATGCCCGCGGATATGATGCACCGGGACAAGCGGTTTCCCCAAAGCAAAGGCCAGCGCTTTGGCCGCTGAAACACCCACCAGCAGCGCCCCGACCAGTCCAGGGCCATAGGTCACACCCACAAGGTCAATATCTGCAAATGTAACCCCCGCCTGTTCCACTGCTTCGCGTATCACCGTATCTATCACTTCCAAATGCTTGCGTGACGCGATTTCCGGTACGACGCCGCCAAACCTTTGGTGGTCTGCAATCTGCGTTGCAATGACATTGGACAGCACACGCCGCCCATCCTCCACCACAGCGGCAGCCGTTTCGTCACACGATGATTCAATCCCCAATACCAATGCCAACCGCATCACCTCCCAATGGTTTTGTCATCAATATAGCTGCTTCGCCGTCATAATACTGCGGCCTCTTGCCCACTTGCGCAAAGCCGCAGGCCCGGTATAACTGCAACGCGGCAAGGTTGCCTTCGCGCACTTCCAAAGTCAGTTGAAACAGGCCCGCTTGTATCCCATAGCTGCTCATCGCCTCCACAATGGCACGGCCAAGCCCCTGCCTGCGGTAAGCCGGGCGAACCGCAATGTTGGTAATCTGCCCGTCGCCGCAAACCTGCCACAGCCCGCCATACCCAGCTACCACCCGGCCGTCCAGTGCAATCCAGTAATGTGCAAGTGGGTTGTCCAATTCACTGGCAAACTGCGCACGCGACCAGGGCTTAGAAAAGCATTCACATTCTATTGCATACACCGCATCCAGGTACGCAGGCCGGAGAATGTCAAATACCATTACGAATGCCCCTCATGCGCCTTCAGCTTGCGGTAAACCGCCCGCAGTGCATCACGGATTTGCAGCGCACACTGCCGGTAGGCATCTTTTTCCAACCCAAACGGATCGGAAATGGGCATGTCCTGTCCATATGCGTACTCAAGCAGCGTATCAATTTTGCCGGCATACTGCGGAAATAGGTCAATCAGCGTACTGCGGTGGCCGGGCGTCATCACCAGCACCAAATCTGCCTTTTCAATATCTTCCTTGGTCAGCTGACGGGAACGGTGGCCGGAAATATCGACCCCCATTTCATCCATAACCTCCACCGCATATTCACTGGCTTCCGACGGCACATACACATTTAAGCCGGCAGAATCCACCTCGATACTTCGGTCGCCTTCCTCGTCGAGTATTTGCTCCAGCAATCCTTTTGCCATGCTGCTTCTGCAAGTGTTGCCGGTACAAACAAGCAATATGTTCATAATACAGTCGATACCCTCCAACATCCGTTTTAAATTTATACATAAACCACATGGTGCCCGGCGGCTTTGTACAGCCGGTTTTTCACCGCCAATCCTATTCCGGGCTCCTGGGCAAATGCCGCATAAATGGTTGCCACGCTATGCTCGTCAAACACCCGCAGGTTGTAAAACAGCCCCTCTGCATACGCCGTCATGTCCGCGCCAGCGTCAATCACCAGCTTTGCACCGTCAAACGGCGCGGTATGATAGGAAAGTATGCCGTCCTGTCCGGTAACGCGGGCCGCTATGTATGCATGCACTGCTTCCGGCTCCCCTTCCACTACAATGACTGCCGCTTTCGGGGAATAATGTGTGTATTTCATACCCGGGCATTTCGGGCGTTCTACCTCCTGCAAAATCCCGCTGCTGATACGCAGATCCGGCACAAGTCCCCGCAGCTGTTCAGGCGTAATTTTCCCGGCCGCAACAGTTCCGGCACATCGCCGCTCACATCCACCACCGTAGACTCCAAGCCGATTTCACATCCGCCGCCATCTATGATATAATCCACCTTGCCATCTAAATCCGCCGCTACATGCCGCAGTACGGTAGGGCTCGGGCTGCCCGACCGGTTGGCAGACGGTGCAGCGATAAAGCGGCCGCTTTTTACAATCAGTTCCCGCGCCAGCTCATTCGACGGCATCCGCACAGCGACCGTATCCAGCCCCGCAGTTACCATACGGCCGGCAAGCGGCGTTTTTTGAAAAACCAGCGTCAGCGGCCCCGGCCAAAAGGCTTCCATCAGCCGTTTCGCCGTTTGGCTCACCGACCGGGCAAGCTTGTACACATCCGCCGCGTCTGCAATATGGACAATGAGCGGGTTGTCTGCCGGACGGCCTTTTGCAGCAAAGATTTTTGCAACCGCCGCTTCATTGCAAGCATCCGCGCCAAGGCCATATACCGTCTCAGTCGGGAATACCACCGTCCCGCCATTTTGGATACATGCCGCCGCCTCGCCTATCTGCGCGCGGCCAATTACCTTAGTCATTGGCGCCCGCCTTCAATTTCTCGCTCTGGTCGGTGGTAATCAGCGCGTCAATGATTTCATCCAAATCGCCGTTTAAAATGGCATCCAGCCGGTGGAGCGTCAACCCAATGCGATGGTCGGTCACCCGCCCCTGCGGAAAATTGTAAGTGCGAATCCGCTCGCTTCGGTCGCCGGTACCCACCTGGCTTTTGCGCTCGGCGGAAATGGCGTCGTTTTGCTCCTGCAAATACAGATCATAAATACGGGACCGCAGGATTTTCATGGCCTTATCTTTATTTTTATGCTGGGATTTTTCATCCTGGCAGGACACCACTAGCCCGGTCGGCAAATGGGTAATCCGGACCGCCGAATCGGTGGTATTGACGCATTGCCCGCCCGGCCCCCCTGCGCGGAACACATCAATGCGCAGATCGTTGGGATTGATGTCCACTTCAACCTCCTCAACCTCCGGCAGAACCGCCACCGTAACGGTAGAGGTATGAATGCGCCCGCCCGATTCAGTAGACGGTATCCGCTGGACACGGTGGACGCCGCTTTCAAATTTTAACCGGCTGTATGCGCCTGCGCCGTCTATGGAAAAGGAAATTTCCTTGTATCCGCCAAGTTCGGTTTCGTTGGCATTTAAAATTTCTACTTTCCACCGCTGGGCTTCCGCATACATGGAATACATGCGGAACAGGTCACCCGCAAACAGCGCCGCCTCGTCGCCGCCTGCGCCGCCGCGGATCTCCACAATGACGCTCTTTTCATCGTTGGGGTCCTTAGGCAGCAGCAGTATTTTCAGTTCTTCCTCTATTTTCCCTATGCGTTCCCGGCCCTCGGATAAGTCGGCCTCGGCCAGTTCCCGCAGCTCCTTGTCGCTTTCTGACAAAAGCTCCCTGGCCCCTTCCATATCCGACTGCACTTTTTTATACTCCTGATATTTTTTCACAATCGGCGCAATATCGGCGTGCTCCTTGCACAGGGTGCGCCACAGCGCCTGATCGGCAATCACCTCCGGATCGCTGATTTTTTTTTCAAGGTCGGAAAACCGCTCCTCGATAAAAGAAAGCTTGTCAAACATGCAGTCACCTCAAAAGAATTCTGGTTAATCAGGTTATATTATATCACAACCCCATCAAGAAAGAAAGGATTTTTATCTTTTTTCATACAGATGTAACATTTGCCGTTCTATCAAAATGGGCACATCCCGGAACAGGGATGTGCCCAAACCGCTCTATTTCGTATATTTAATCAAATATTTCCGCTCACTGCCCCGCCGCAAAACCAGTACGCTGAACAGAAGCTCCACCAGCCCCAGGCCGGTAACCAAAACCCAATCATACAATACCAATGGAACTGTTTTAAAAATATTGCCCAAAAACGGCAGATACACCACTGCCAGCGTCAGCAAAAACGAGCCAATCACAGCGCCCACCAACGGCAAATTATTCAGCAGATTGATTTTATAAATGGGCTTATATTCACTTTTGCACTCAAACGCATAGATAAGCTCTGCAAAAATCAACGTGGCAAATGCAACGGTGCGCGCTCGCTCTAAATCGCCAAACAAAAACATGGAAAGCGCAAACGCCACCAAGCTGCTCGCCCCAATCAGAAGCCCCGACAGCACAATATTGCTGCCCAGGCCGCGGGAAAAAATACTCTCATTGCCGCGCCGCGGCTGCCGCTGCATAATATCCTTGTCCGGCGGGTCGATACCAAGCGCCAGCGCAGGCAGGCCGTCAGTCACCAAATTGAGCCACAGCACCTGGATGGGAATCAGCGGCAGCGGCATCCCCCAAAACGCCGCGGCGCCCATCATCAAAATTTCACCAAGGTTGCAGGCGAGCAGATAGCGGATAAATTTGCGGATGTTGTCAAAAATCATCCGGCCTTCTTCGACCGCCGCTACAATGGTGGCAAAGTTGTCGTCCAGCAGCACCATATCCGACGCTTCCTTCGCCACATCGGTACCGCCCTCCCCCATGGAAATCCCAATATCCGCCTCTTTTAAAGACGGCGCATCGTTTACCCCGTCACCGGTCATGGCGACCACATTCCTGCGCCGCTGATAGGCGCGCACAATGCGCAGCTTATCCAACGGCGACACCCGCGCAAATACATTGGTCCGCCCAGCCACATCGCACAGCTCATCATCGTCCATGGCGGCAAGCTGCCCGCCGGTTACCGGCGTATTGTCCCCCTTGAATCCCAGCTCATCAGCAATGGCGCGCGCCGTGTTTTTATGGTCGCCGGTAATCATCACCGGCTTAATGCCCGCCGTATAGCAATCCCGGATGGCGGCAAACACCTCTTTGCGCGGCGGATCCATCATACCCTCCAATCCCAAAAATACCAGGTTGCTTTCCAGTTCTGCATCGGCCATAGCTTTATGGCTGCCGTCCAGCCGCTTATAGGCAAAGCCCAAAACCCGCAGCGCCGCAGAGGTCATAGCGTCATTGACGCTTCTCACCGCATATTTATCCGAAAACGGCACAATGTTACCATCCCCCTGCCGGCGGCTGCACAGCGACAAAATCCGGTCGGCAGCCCCTTTTACAAACACGTATTCCGCGCCGTCCCGTCCGCGGCATACCACGCTCATCAGCTTGCGGTCGGAATCAAACGGGATTTCATAGATGCGCTGGTACTCATTCAAATAAAATTCATTGATACGCGCTTTTTTTGCCGCCACATAAATGGCAATTTCCGTCGGATCTCCGATGAGCTCATCTTTTCTGCAAATGGTATTGTTGCATAAGTACCCGCAGGTCAAAAGCAAATTGACCGCCTCATTGCGCGACGGGTCTATTTTTTCCTTCTGATATGTAAATTCGCCGTCCAAACCATAGCCGGCGCCGCTCACATCAATCAGCCGCCCATCCGCATAAAGCTGCTTCACCGTCATTTTGTTTTCAGTCAGCGTCCCAGTTTTATCGGTACAAATGACATTGGTACTGCCCAGCGTCTCCACTGCCGGCAGTTTGCGCACCAGCGCGCGCCGCTTAAGCATCCGGTCTACGCCAATGGCCAGCGCCACCGTCACAACCGCCGGCAGACCTTCCGGAATAGCCGCCACCGCCAAGCTGACCGCCGAGAAAAACATATCGTACACCGACTGCCCGTGAAACAGCCCTGCAATAAATATCAGTACGCACACCGCAAAGCAGATGATGACCAGTTCCTTGCCAATTTTATTTAAATTCCGCTTAAGCGGCGTCACCGCTGCCGTCGTATGGGACAGCATATGCGCGATCTGCCCCATTTTGGTGGACATCCCCGTGGCCTCTACCACCGCGCGTCAGCGTCCCGCCGTCACTGTCGTCCCCATATAAAACGAATTGTCGGTATGCAGTCCTTTTTCCACTGCAACCGATTCCCCGGTCAAAATGGATTCGTTGACCTGCAAATTGACACATTCTGTCAGCTTGCAGTCGGCGCAGATACGGTCGCCCGCCTCCAGGATGACCAAATCCCCCGCCACCACCTCGCGGGAGGGAATTTTTTGCTCTATGCCGTCTCGCACCACCATCGCCTGCGGCGCCGACAGCTCAGAGAGCGCCTCCAGTGATTTTTCGGTTTTATACTCCTGCACGAACCCCAAAATCCCGTTTAAAAACAGGATGACAAAAATGGTCACCGCATCCGAAACTTCCCCTAGGAAAAGGGAAATGACCGTTGCAATGATGAGTACAATGGTGAGCACATCCTGAAATTGCTCCAAAAAAATGCTCAGCTTTGACGTCTTTTTCCCCTGCGCCAACTCGTTATACCCGTTTTTTTCCAGGCGCTCCCGCGCCTGCTCCCGCGTTAACCCGTTCCCACCGCTTGTCATATGCGTATCCTCCTGTACAAAATTTGTCTGACGCCTTGTTTTGCGCTTTGGGACAAGTATATGCTGCCGGCCTGCAAAAAAGAACCACAAGTTGACGCCGGCGTTTTTTTGTGCTATGATGGGAGCGAAATCCAAACGAAAGAGGAACTCTGCATGCGCGACTTTTCCAAGGGCTTCCGGCTGGGTATCCCCGTTATGCTTGGCTACCTGCCCGTTTCCTTTACATATGGCACCACCGTAGTCAAAAACGGCCTGCCGCCGCTGATTGCCATATTGATTTCGGCTACCAATTTAACCAGCTCCGGCCAGTTTGCGGGAACCAACCTGATTTTACAGGGGGCCTCCTATTTTGAAATTGCCGTCACTGTACTTATTATCAACATCCGGTATTTGCTGATGGCATTGTCGCTGACCCAGAAAACCTGCCCTATGACGCTGCCGCAGCGCGCGGCTGTGGCGTTTGGCGTAACCGACGAGGTGTTTGCGCTGGCGTCCACCACCAAACAGCCGCTCACCTTCCCGTTTTTAATGGGACTCATTGCCGGGCCGTTTTTTGGCTGGACGGCCGGTACCGTACTGGGCGCCTATACCATTGGGCTTTTGCCCGCCACACTGCAAAGCGCCATGGGCATTGCGCTGTATGCCATGTTTATCGCCATCGTTGTGCCGCCGCTGCGCAAATCCCGGCCCATTTTGTGTGTGGCGGCCATTGCGGTAGGTTTAAGCTGTATGCTGGCCTGCCTGCCAGTATTACGCGGCCTGTCGTCCGGCTGGACCATTTTGCTTGCGTCCATCCCGGCAGCGGCAATTGGGGCAAAGCTTTTCCCGGTAGGAGGCGATGGCATTGACTAGGCTCCTGCTTTCGGTTGGGGTTATGATTGTAGTGACCTACCTGCCGCGCGCCGTCCCCTTTTTATTTTCGCGCCCCATCACGTCAAAATTCATCCTGTCCTTTTTAAGCTATATCCCCTATGCGGTACTGGCGGTTATGACCATCCCGGCTATTTTCAGCTCTACCGGCGAGCCGCTGTCAGCCGTAGTGGGCTGCGGCGTGGCGGCTGTCTTATCCTGGTTTGGCTGTAAGCTGGCCTTGGTGGCGGTCGCGGCGGTTGCAGCGGCGTTTTTATGCCTGTATTTGCAGCAGGCGCTTGCCATATGATGTATAAGTATGATATGATTGACACATAGCTAGATCAGAATTTTTTGGGGGAGGAAAGAAAAATGGAAAGCCAATTAAAAGGGAAAACTGCTGTGATTACCGGCGGGGGAGGCATCCTGTGCGGGGCCATTGCAAAGGGGCTGGCAGCAGACGGCGTCCATGTGGCGCTTTTGGATTTGAACAAAGAGCGCGCCGGTGCCATTGCAGACGAAATCAACCAGGCGGGCGGCTCTGCCGCCGGGTTTGCCTGCAACGTGCTGGATACCGGCAGCGTGAAGCAGGCGCAGGCAGAGGTGCTGGACCGCTTTGGCGACTATCACATCTTGATTAACGGTGCAGGCGGCAACAATCCAAAAGCCAGCACCACGCACGACCAATTTGCGCTGGAGGATGTAGAAAAAGAGGATATTTTGTCCTTTTTTGACCTGACCAAGGAAGGCTTTGAATTTGTGTTCAACCTCAATATTATGGGCACACTCATCCCCACGCAGGTATTTTCCAAACGGTTTACCCAACGCGCAAGCGGCGCCATTTTAAATATTTCCTCCATGAACGCCTACCGACCGCTTACCCGCATCCCGGCATACAGCGCGGCAAAAGCCGGCGTATCCAATTTCACGCAATGGCTTGCCATGCACTTTGCCCCGGCGGGCATCCGGGTCAACGCCATTGCGCCCGGTTTTTTCCTGACCGAACAAAACCGGACGCTGCTCACCAATCCGGATGGCAGCTTGACCGAGCGGTCGGAGAAAATTTTGCGCAACACCCCTATGAATAAATTTGGCGTACCCGAAGACCTGGTCGGCGCCACCGAATTTTTGATTGACGACGCCAAAGCGGGCTTTATCACGGGCGTGATCCTGCCCATTGACGGCGGGTTCAGCGCCTATTCCGGCGTATAGGGAATATAAAAAAGCGGCGATTATTTCAATCGCCGCTTTTTTATATCATCCAGCGTTAGGATGGTTTTCCTCACATCTTCCATTTCCGCTTCTTCCATAAATAAATCTTCGCATTCCCGCTGCGCATCAATGAGGATTTGTACCGCTTTTTCATTTGCCCGGAACTGTTTTAAATACAGTTTTTTATAATCCGGCATAATCATCATTCCCCCTCAAAAAACATTTCGTCATTATGACGTTATTATACCACCATTTTCGTTTTATGGATGATATTTTCACTATAATAAAGTCATATTGACACACATTTGGTGGAAAAGTGAGGAATTATGGAAGAAAAACGATTGCGTTATACCTTGCGCGTTGACCGTGCTGCCTTTCAAAAATTTCGTTATATCGCTGAATACGAAGGCCGTTCTGCTAATAAAGAAATCGAACAATACATCAAAAAACGGATAGCTAAATTTGAATCTATACATGGTACGATTGACACCAATGAATGTTCATAATTCCTAAAACCTTGGGGCGCTGCCCCAAACCCCGGCCTTCGAAGCTACGCTCCGCACCTTTTTGTTCCTTTCTCCTTTGAGAAAGGAACCGAATACCCCTACGGGGCACAGGCGAAAAACCGGGGGAAGTTTCGATTCTTCCCCCGGTACCCCCTTCACCGACCCTGCCGGGGGCAGCCATGCTACGAAGAAAAACCCAGGTAGCCAACAGCTTTCGGCTACCTGGGTTTTATTTTTGCTTCAAAGCGTTACCCACCCCGCGGAGCGGTCGTTTGTGGGGTCCGGGGGAATCGAAACCCCCGGCGCTTTTGGTTACTTTTGGCGTATAAAAGTAACCGCCCGCCGCGCGGAGCGGCAAATGGGGGTTTGGGGGGTACCCCCAAGGTTTTCCTGCGGCGTGGAGCCGCAAATTGGGTTTGGGGGGTACCCCATCAAATTTTAAACCGGTAGCCCGCGCCCCACACCGTTTCAATATACTGCGGCTTGCCGGGGTTTTCCTCTATTTTTTCCCGGATACGCGCAATATGTACTGTTACCGTAGAGGCATCCGACAATGCATCATATCCCCACACCCGCTCAAACAGCGTTTCCTTATCGTACACCCGGTTGGGATTCTTCACCAAAAACAGCAGCAAATCAAATTCCTTTTGCTTGAGCGTCACTTCCCTGTCGTTGACATACACCCGGCGGTCCTGCTCATCAATGGAAAGCCCCCGTACCCGGATGATTTTATTGCGCCCGCCGCCCGCTTGGCCGCGCAGCTTTTCATACGTTTTCAAATGGCTGTTAACCCGCGCCACCAGCTCGCCCATGGAAAAAGGCTTTGTAATATAATCATCCGCACCCAGCGTCAGCCCCTTGATTTTATACAGTTCCTCATCCCGTGCCGACACCACCAGTACCGGCATTTCTTTGGTCTCGGAAATTTCCCGTAAGATGTCAAAGCCATCCTTTTTGGGCAGCATCAAGTCCAAAATCACCAGGTCAATGTCCTCTTCCCGGATTTTTTTTAGGCCCTCCTCGCCGTCAAATGCACAAAGCACTTTATACCCGCTCATTTCCAGGTAATCCCGCTGCAGCTCCGCAATACTCACGTCGTCTTCCACAATCAATATCTGCTTCATACATCCACCCTTTTCCATGAAATCAAGATGCTTGTCCCTTTGCCAACCTCGCTCACCGCCCAAATACGGCCGCCCATCCCCTCTACCATCTGTTTGGCAATGGCCAGCCCCAGCCCGCTGGAACCCTCAATCCGCCTTGCCGCGTCTGCACGGTAAAACCGGTCAAAAATCCGCGGCAAATCCTCTTTGGCAATGCCGTGCCCATTGTCCCGAAACTCCAAAACCACCTGCCTTCGGTCGCCGCGCAGTACAATGTCCAGTGCCCCGGTACCCGCCTGGGTATGCTTCCGGGCATTATCGATAATATTTTGCACCACCCGCCGGAACCGCGCAGGGTCAATCCGGACAAAAACCTGGTTTCCCATTCGGTTTTCCAGGGCAATCTTCTTGCCTTCCGTTTCAAATGAAAACCGCATATCCTCTACTGAATCAGCAAGATACCCACCCAACTCCACCATTTCAAAGTCAAACGGTATCTGCCCCAAATCCAGCTTGGAATACAACAGCAAATCCGCAATCATAGAAGATATCAGCGTGGTTTTAGACAGCGCCGCCCGCAGATATTTTTCCCGTTTTTCCGGCGTATCGGCCACCCCGTCCAAAATACCTTCTAAATAACCGCGCACTGCTGTCACCGGCGTTTTCAGGTCATGCGAAATACTAGATACCAAAAATTTTCGGTTGTCATCGTACTTTTCCTTATAATACACCGATTCCTTGAGTTTCAACCGCAGCAGTTCCACCGCCTGGCAGAGCTCGCGCACCTCGCCCTCGCCCTCATCGGCAATTTCAATGTTGAGTTCCCCGCCGCTCAGCCGCTCAGCTTCCTGCCGCAGCCTGACAATCGGCTGGATAATCGTTTTTTTATTTTGCCGCTGCGCTACCAGCGACGCAATGATAAATGTAACCAAAAATGCACAAATGATAAAAGCAATCAGCACCTGGTAAAACCGGTCCATATTCACCAGCGGCGTCAGAGTAATCAGCTGATAGCCGTCGCCGGCATTGGTGCGGAATTCTTCAGTATCCGCCGTATAATTCGCCCCTTTGATCTGATAGACTGCTTTATTCATCTCCATGTCCATCAAAATATCCTTTACCTGCAAATTGCTCAAATCTTTTGTAGCATACAAAAGCTCATTATTTTTCAATAGGATAAATTCCGTCTCAATCCGGCCGCCTTTGATAGGCACTTTCACAGCCTCTAAATAAAGATAGCCAAACAGCAGGCTAACGCAGGTGGTAATAAACACCGTACAAAGCAGGATATTTAAATTTTGCGCCAGCAGCCGCGACTGAATTTTCATCTGTTACACCCTCATATCTGTTTCCGTTCAAATAAGTAATAACCCGCGCCAAACAACATCAGCCCAAATCCGGCAAAAATGAGCAGCACACGGAAAATCTTTTGCCAATTGATAAACGAGCCCAAAAAGAGATTATACCAGTCAAACATGGAGGTAAAAAAGAAGCTCTGGTATCCGGAAAATCCAAATTGCAGCCCTAAAAACACCAAATAAACCAAAATGGTCAGCATAAACGCGCTGGTTGTACCACGGGCGGCATTGGAAATCAGCATCACCAGCAGTGCAAAGACAAACAGCGGGAAAAACGAGGCCGCATACGCAACAATGACATGGAAAAACCCTACATTCCCGCCGTTGACAAACAACGAAATAATCAGCGACACCACCATGACAAACAACAGGTTTGCCAAAATAAAGGTAGCAGCCGCCAGCATTTTGGACAGATACACCTTGAGCCGCGTCACCGGGCGGGTCAGCGTAAATTTAATGGTGCCGTCCGACAATTCCCCGCCAAACATATCGATACAGATAAAAGCCGTAAACAACGGGATCAGCGTCCGGCTTAGCACTGACAGCACCATTATGGCAAATTCCGTTTTCCCGGTCACGCGGATACCCATAAAATTGTTGATGCTGGACACAATGACGCCTGCCAGCAAAATGGCGGCAATAGACAAAATGGCAGCAACAATACTCTTTTTCTTTTTTGATATTTTATACAGTTCATTGCAGTACGCAGATTTCAAACTAGACATGCGCCTCTACCTCCCGGATGTAATATTCTTCCAGCGACGCACAGTTTTGCAGAATATCTGCCGTATAGGCACAGCCCAACAGCCGCCCCTGGTGCAGCAGCCCTACGCGGTTGCAGGTAAGCTCCACATCATGAATCAAATGGCTGGAGATAAAAAAGGTAGTCCGTTCTTCCTGCGACAAGCGTAAAATCAAATTGCGCATCTCCACCATGCCTTCCAC
>CALGRC010000098.1 GCA_937959315.1 uncultured Clostridia bacterium
TGCCAGGACTTGAAAAATTATCTGCACGAAGGGGTCCACCCCCTCGTGCAGGTTTTCATATTCCTCGTTAGCTCAGTTGGTAGAGCATGCGGCTGTTAACCGCAGGGTCGTTGGTTCGAGTCCAACACGGGGAGCGACTTAAGAAGCTGTGAAGTCTGTATTTCACAGCTTCTTTTCTTTTGCGAAAGAAGCAGAACTTGCAATACAGTCCCAACCATTATGCAAATAGCTGCTGCACATGGAATCGCTGTGATATACAGACTCACAATTCTTTTTTTAAGATTGTGGGTCTTTTTTTGTTTCCGGAAAAGACCTGCAAAACGGGAACAGGAGGGAAAGGTGTATGAGGGAGACGGCAGATGGAAGCAGTTGTCCTTTCCCTGCTGGAGCAGTGGTCAGCGGTGCAAAAGACGAATTGAAACGGGTGATTTTGCAATTTCTTGCTGTATACAAAAGAAGGGATGAATGAGAAGCTCTTATACATATTTTGATGGTGACGTGAAAGCATATAACTGGCGGCAAACCATCCATACAGATACGGTCTATATCCAGTCTGTCATTGCAAAATTTGCGCCGACTCTGGAAGTATCCATAAAAAACGGGTTATACAGCGATTGCCTATTACACAGAGGCAGTTCAAAAAATAACAACTGAAACAACGATGTATATGGCAAAGTCTAGCGGGATGCCAAAGCTTGCGCCTGTTTTTGCACGGCGTAAACTTGGCTTCTCAAAGGCAAAAAGGTATGAAGAAAGGGTTGGCGGTTGTTGCGGGATTGGGTATGCTGGTTTCGCAGGTATTTGGCGCATCTGGGGCGGAACCTTTGCCGGTGGAGGGGGTACAGCAGGCGGCTGTGCCTGCGGGGATATTCACCCGCGCGGACGCGGAACTGGAGCTGCGGGAATTGGAAGAACGGGCTTCGGCACGGTATATTGTGAAATTGCGTCCGTCCAATACGCTGGCTTCTGAAGCGGGATTGGAAGAAACGGCTGCGCAGGTATTTGAGAAGCTGCGGGCAGAAAAGGCTGAAAAAACGGCGGAAATCACCGCAAAAATTAACGAACCGGAATTTGATGAGCCGCTGCCTTTCCCTGCAGCGGTCCAGCCCTTGGACGCCCCTGACACGGTGGCCATCCAGCCGTGGCGGGAAGGGTATCAGCTTTTGATGCTGCCGGAAGCGGTGGATGCGGATGGCTTTGTGGAGGCATTGCCGAAAGAGGCATATGCATATATCCAGCCAGATTACCAGTTGGAATTGCAGGCGGAAGAAGCCCCGGCGCTTTCTCTGGAAGTGGAAATTGCCGGTGATGGACAGGATGGGCCGGAAGCGGAAGAAGAAATGGAACCGGCGGAAGAAAGGGAAGAAAGGCTGGAAGAAGCCCCGGCGCCTGAAGAGAGCCCCGGACCGGAAGAACAGCCGGAGATCCCAGAACCATCTGCATCAGCAGAAGATGCCCAGCCATCCGTTGACCCCACGCTGGGCAGCGGCCTCACGGTGGCGGTCATCGACAGTGGCATTGACGTGACCCATCCCATGCTGGCGGACAAGCTGGCCGGCGGCTGGGATTTTGTACAGGATACGGAACTGGCGTATGACGAAACAGCCCGCGACCAGTATTTCCACGGGACGCATGTTGCCGGCATCATCGCCCAGACCGCGCCGGGGGCGCAGATTTTGCCGCTGAAGGTGTTTGAAAACGGCAAGGCGTATACCAGCGACATCATCGAAGCAATCGAATATGCCGAAAATGCCGGCGCGGCCGTTGTTAACTGCTCGTTTGGCAGTACGGATGACAATTTGGCGCTCAAAGAGGCGATGGAAGCGTCGGGCATGCTGCTTGTGTGCGCGGCGGGCAACCACCGCATGGATGTGGGCGAAACGCCGATTTACCCGGCGTGCTTTGAGTTGGACAATATTTTGAGCGTGGCCTCGCTCAATGCAGATTTGGGGTTTTCCTATTATTCCAACTATGGCACAGGCAGTGTGGATATTGCTGCACGCGGGCGGGACGTGGAATCCGCCTATCCTGGCGGCGAAACCGGCCCCATGAGCGGCACCAGCATGGCGGCAGGGTATGTAGCGGCCGCCGCAGCCATTGCAGGCGATGGCGCACGGGGAAAAATCCTGGATGCTGCCGACCGGTTATCCAACCTCGGCCAAAAGGTCGCGGGCAGCCGTGCGCTTAATTTGGACAACCTCGTCACCGGTACTTCCGGCAGTGACCGCAATATTTCCCCCGCCGCCGACTTCGATGTCCACGGCTATCAGCCGACCCCACAGGAAAACTGGGAGCTGTTTTGCTCGCTCGATACTGTGCAGGTCGCAGCGGGCGGCAATTTTACTCTTGCCCTCAAGGCGGACGGGACGGTCTGGAGCTGGGGTTCTAACCAGTATGGGCAGCTAGGGGATGGAACGACGATATCCCGTGGGATGCCGGCGCCTGTTGTAGGGTTATCTGAAGTTAAAAAAATTGTTGCCGGCACCAATCATGCCTTTGCGATTACCGAACCCAACCGGTTATTTTCATGGGGTGCCAATTCCTATGGACAGTTGGGAATAGCACAACAGTCAAAAAAGTGCTCCCCACGATGGTCCCTGGTCTTGGTGGTAGTATTGGTATTGCTGCCGGTGACAATTATACTGTTGCATGGAAAATGGATAGGTCTGTGTATGCCTGGGGACAAAATAATGCCGGTCAGTTAGGAGATGGGACGACGAGCCAAAAAGTATCGCCAACGTTGCTTTTTGCTATTTATAATGTGATAACAATTGCAGCTGGCGGACAGCATGCGGTTGCAGTATTACAAAATGGTACAGTTTATGCATGGGATTCCAATGGGGCCGGTCAGTTGGGTGATGATCGCACATTTTAGCGTGAAACACCATATCTTCTCACCGGTTCTATCATCGCAGACAGTGCTGGCGATACCTTTGACAATGCACACGAAATCTTCATCGGACAGGAGATTTCTTCTAGTATCGATGTTGCATATGATAACGATATATATAAATTTGATGTGGCAGTAACGGATGCTTATCAAATCATTACCTCCGGTACTATTTTATATGTTGTTTATGATGATGCCCAAATGGTTATTGAACCGCAAGTAAATAGCATTTATGCGCTTACAGGAGGTAAGACCTATTATATTGATGTGGCTAACATAGAACCTTGTACTTATATACTACGTGTATCCGGCAAATTCGACCTATATAATTACGCCTATAAATTAGGTATATCATGGTGGAAGCGCCTGAGAAAAAAACAGTTATTAACAGCTGTATATGAAAATCCGCCGGAATTATTGGATGAAATTTCGGTAAAAAATGGACAGGATATCGCCATCTGTATATCGGCTGATCAAATATCCTCTTTTGACGGGATGACGTTTACTCTTGTTTACGACGCAGAGAAGCTTAGATTGACAGATCTGGCCGGGAAGACTTATGAAAAGGAAATCAGTGCTACAACTATTGGAGATATCACTATTACCAATATATCAAATGGTAAAATCACCTTTACAATAGCCAAGGATATTCCAACTGGGAAGGTGTTTTCTGGTGTGTTGAATGTATTTCTGTTTGACGGAATAGAAAGCGGGAATGCCCAGATTGGACTGGATATGTAATGCATAATTTGGAGGGGAATCATGTGGTCAGGGCAGGCGCCCAATCTTACCAGTATGAACATGCTATAATGGGGACAAGTGATGAAAACCTTGTAAAATCAAGGGGGGTTCCAAATCGTTAATTAGATTTTGCGGCGATACATTGAGCAGTGCACAGGCAAGTGAAGGGTCTGTAAAATGACGTTTTTCCGCCTGTTTGATTCTGACCGAAGAACGGATGTTAGAGGCAAACGGCGGCTGATTCCGTTAAAAATAAGCAGTTAAAGATATCCCAATATGCCGCTACCGTATCGATGTCAATATCTTTATCGTTTATTTCTTTTATATCGTTCTTTAATGTCCTATTTGTCGCTGTAGTGCTTTCGTTTCTGGCAAGCGATCTCAAAAGCAGGCGCATCTTTTGTGTATCGCGCTTGACGCCATCCATGCGGAAAACATCGTCGTCAATCACGGTGTTCAAATACTCTTTTGCCAGAAAAGACGCCTGCTGCATCGTTCCATTCAAAATATCCCCCAAAGATATCTTACCGGACGAATCGCCTGATTCATACAGCGACATAGGCCGCATCCGCAGTTTCCCAGTTCGCCCGGCCCCGCTGTGCATAATACCTTTATGGTTTGGCGTAGCTGAGCCTGTCAAAATAAACTGACCCTTCTGCGCACGTCTGTCCACCTCATACCTGACAGCATCCCACAGCGGGGGTACTTCCTGCCATTCGTCTATCAGCCGCGGGGTGTCCCCTTCTAACACAAGGCTGGGTGACAGTTCGGCCAAATTACGGTTCTAAAAGTTATTTTCCGGGCTTCCACTAACAAGAGGAAGATTATGTTTTCATGCACCATTTTGGCCCTTCAATAATATACCATTTATAGTTATCATATCAATAGAAAATAATAGTTTGGGATTGCATGATTCCGATGTGGCTTGACGAATACAATTTGGTGGCTCAAGATGGATTTCGTGCCAAATAAAAATCCATATAATTTTTAAAAATAAACCATACTATATAGATTGAAAGTCTGGTATAGTATAAAAAAACAATGGAAATAGGGAGTGACAAGAAATGAATAAAGTGGCAGCATGGTTCTTTGATGTGCAAGAGCCATTTGCAGGCGGGCTATTTGAATTTCCCGAACGAAGCCGGTTTTACCGGCATGCGCACGCACAGCGCCGGTATTGGGAACAAGCTGCGTTGACCCCTTACCAAGGGGGGATGCTGTTCCCCAATGGGTATAAGTTTGGCGCACGTTATGCAGTTTGGCCTGATTTTTCCTATACATATCAGGTGGATGAAGGATATTTGAATGAAAAAGGCGGTAAGTATACCCATCTCATGATGGAAGAACAGCGATTGACTGGATTGGTAGGCAGCATCCACACGGTAGGCGGGGATGGGTATACCCATTCCATACCAAACTATGGCCGTATTTTGCGGGAAGGATTGGAGAGCTACCGTATACGGGTTGAGGCGTTACCGGCCGGCGACTTCCGTGATGGCCTTTTGGAAGTGTTGGATGGTATGGCAATATTTCACCGGCGCTGTTTGGAACTGCTGCGTGCCTCTAATGCGCCTAAGCAATTATGCGATGCGTTAGAACAGGTACCCTTCCAGCCGGCAAGAACGCTATATGAAGCTTTGGTGGCATGGAATTTTATTTACTATTTGGATGGATGCGATAACCCAGGAAGGATGGATGTAGAACTGTTCCCTTATTATCAGGGAGAAGATGTGACAGGGATATTCCGTGAATTTTTTTACAATGTTGATGCAAATGATGGATGGTCATCGGCGCTGGGGCCGGATTGCAATGCGTTAACGGTTCAAATGTTAAAAGCCATCCAGGGTATCCGGCGGCCTTCTTTGGAACTGCGGGTGACTGGCCAGACGCCAGACGAAGTATGGGAAGCAGCCGCAGAAGCCATCGCGTCAGGCTGTGGGCAGCCATGCTTTTATAATGAAACAATGTACCAGTCACAGTTGGCATTGCAGTTTCCAGATATTCCAAAGGCAGATTTGTTATGTTTTAATGGCGGCGGATGTACAGAAACTATGCTGGCTGGGTATTCCAATGTGGGTTCGCTGGATGCGGGACTCAATTTAGCATTTGTTTTCCGGCGGTATATGGTGGCCAATTTGGCAACTGCCACAGATTTTTCTGCATTTTATACGGGTTTTTTGCAAGAGGCATGGAAGGAAACTGCCCAGATGTTGGATATGGTCAATGCTTACCGGAGACGGCGGGCAAAATACCGCCCGCAACCGGTACGGACATTATTGATTGACGATTGTATTGACAAAGGGCTGGATTATAATGCTGGCGGCGCACGTTACATGTGGAGTGTTGTGAATGTCGCGGGCATGATTAATGTCATTGATTCATTGCTGGCCATCCGGAAGCTGGTATTTGTGGAACAAAAATATACGCCGGTAGAGTTTTTGCGGCGGCTGGACGAACAAGATGCGGAATTATTGCATGATTTGCAGGGGTGCCCCTGCATGGGTGTAGATGATGTGGAAGCAGACCAGTTTGCAGCAGGGGTTGCAAAAAATGTTTATGATGGATTCCAACAGCGCAAGCCTTATTTAGGGCGGGTGTTTTTGCCATCCTCTATTCAATTTGCAACCTATGCGGATGCAGGGAACTGGGTGGGCGCCACACCGGATGGCCGTGCGGCAGGGGAACCGTTGTGCGACTGTATCGGGGCGATCCACGGCAAGGATAAGAAAGGGGCGACAGCATATTTGAACAGTGCTGCTGCATTGCCGCAGGGGATGGCGCTGGGAACGCCGGTATTGAATTTGCGGCTGCGTAAGCAGGATGTTGCCGCACATATGAAAGCATTGGTTATGGGGTATTTTGCCAATAATGGGATGCAGTTGCAGATTAGCTGCCTTTCCAAGGAAGATATGCTAGATGCCATGGAACATCCTGAACGGCATGCAAATTTGATTGTCCGCATTGGCGGTTATTCAGAATATTTTAACCGTTTGACAGATGAACTGAAACGGACGGTGATTGCGCGGACGGAGCAGGAGGGGTAACCGCAGTGGAAGAAAAGGGCGTGGTGTTCGATATTGCGCGCTTTTGCGGGCAGGATGGGCCTGGGATTCGTACAACGGTATTTTTAAAAGGTTGCCCGCTACGTTGCAAATGGTGTCACAATCCGGAGTCGTGGTCCGAACATATACAATTATTGTACCGTTCTTGGGATTGCAGACATTGTGGCAGGTGCGTTGCGGTATGTCCAAATGATTGCCATGCCATAGCAGATGGGCGGCATGTATTTTCGCGTACGGGGTGTGTGGCATGCGGTGTATGCGTACAGCAATGTTTTGGCGCATTATCTCTATGCGGCCGTAAAATGACGGCAGAAGAGGTCATGCGGGAAGTGATGCGGGATAAAGCGTATTATACAGCATCCGGAGGAGGTTTGACAATATCAGGAGGCGAGCCGTTTGCACAGCCGGATTTTTTAATGAAGCTATTGCAGCTAGCAAAGGAGCAAGGGCTGCATGTATGTGTGGAAACATGCGGCGATGTACCGATTGGCTTGCTGCTGGCGGCAGCGCCCTATGTGGATTTGTTTTTATATGATATTAAGGAGACAGACCCGGCCCGGTACCGGGAATTTACCGGCGGGGACAATGCACGGGTAATTTACAACTTATACCAATTGGATGAGAGGGGATATGGTTGTATTTTGCGCTGTCCTATTATCCCCGCCGTCAACGACCGGCCCGAGCATTTTGCGGCCATTGCCAGGTTGGCAAATACTTTGGTGCATGTGCAGCGGATTGAGATAGAGCCATATCATGCGTTGGGAGTGGCCAAAAGAAGTGCAGCTGGGTTGCCAGAGGCTCCGGATTATACTGTGCCGGATGATTCAGCAGTGGAAGGATATATTGCGGCGGTAAGCGCCCTTACGAGTGTGGAAGTAGAACGCTCGTAAGGGCGTTTGTTTTTATAGGCGATGATAACTTATCAAAATCCAATCAAAATCCAATAAATGTCCATACAACATTTGGCCGCTTTGCTATATGATAGGATTATAATCATCGGTGGGATGTACAGTTTGCTGGATTTTCAAAGGGGGTTAGGGAATGGGAAAAGTGAGAAAGTGGTTAAGCTTTTTGGTTGCCCTTGCAATGGCGGTGCCTGTGATGCAGCTGCCACTGGGCGTGACGGCTGAGGGCGAGGTATGGGAACAGGACATCTTTGAAAATTTCAACGATCCGGCAATGGGTATGCTGGTAAATGCAAATGAAGATGCTTGGCTGTCTGACGGGCTGGTTCCTGACGCGCGGTTTGGGTATGCGGATGCCAATTATGCGATTGTGCCGCGCAATGGGGTGCTGGGTGCCGCGGCAGAAGCAGACGATTACTGTATGCGGTGGCATACTCCAAATGCCAATACTGGCAATTATATTTATTTTTTGCCGCAGTTGGATGCGGAAGTGCAGTGGGCTGCGCCGGGCGGCGATAGCGGGACGGCGACGACCGAAGTGACAGAGGGCGATGCGCCGGGCACTATCAATACTTGGGGGAGCGTAGAAGCCGCGCCAGGTCCGGGCAACCTCATTGAAATGAGTTTTGATTTTGCTGTCGGCGTAAATTCGTCTGACCCGAATAATGAGATTCAATTTACCATGAATGCCGGCGGTGTGGGGCATCCAATGGAAATTATCATTGATGAAAATGGTGTGATTACACAGGTTGATTCCGCAAAGCCGTGGGATACCAAACTGATGGTGGAAACCCCCAACTTGCAAGTGGGCAATGCATGGCATACTATGACCATGCTGCTGTACTGTGATCCGGATACCCAGACAAGCTATGCGCGGGCGTATGTAGATGGGAACCCATTGGGTACCAAACCGGTAGAGCTGCCTTATGGGGATATGGAAATAGAATTGCCGAATGCAGGTTCCATGGGTACATATACTTATGATTCGCTATTTGCTATCATGTTTCGCAATTATACATCTGTACCAGGAGCAGCACACGACTTGTATTTCGATAATTTGCGGATCGGCGTAGCAAACACGGCCGCCCTGGAAGCTGCCATTGCGGAAGCGAAAGCGGCACTGGAAGCAGCGGATGACAGCGCGACTGAATATGGTAAAATGCAGCTGGAAGCTGCTATTGCCGAAGCATTTGGTATGGTAAACCTGTATGTATCTGATGTAAATGGTAATGCAGCCGGCGATGGCAAGATTTCCATTTTGCCGACACGGGAAATGTTAGCGGCGCAGGTTGGCATACTGGAAACGGCCGTAGATGGTTTGGCAGATGAAAAACCGGTCGTTACTACAGATGGTAAGGATATTTTTGAAAACTTTAATGATCCTAGTATGGCAATGCTGGTAGACGGGGATGTTGATGACCACCTACCGGCCGGTGGTGTTGTGCCGGACGCGCGGTTTGGCTATGCGCAGGGATATTATCAATTGGTGCCGCGCAACGGGGTGTTGGGCACTACAGCAGATGCAGATGATTACTGCATGCGATGGTATCCGCCTGGCAGCATGAATGATAATTATTTGTATTTCCTGCCGCAGCGGGATGCCAGTGTAGAGTGGGAAAACCCGCACGACGGCAGTACGGGTACGGCAACCACCGAAATTAGAGAGGGGGACGAGCTCGGTACGGTTACAACTTGGGGCAGCAGGGAAAATGCCCCCGAACCAGGCAGTTTAATTGAAGTGAGTTTTGATTTTGCGGTCAAAGTGAACCCCGATTGTATAGATGGGGAAATCCAATTTACTATGAATGCCGGTGGTGCTGGCCATCCATTGGAAATCATCATTGATAAAGACGGTGTGATTACACAGATTGATTCCGCAAAGCCGTGGGATACCAAACTGATGACAGAAGCGCCGAATTTGCAAGTGGGCAACGCATGGCATACTATGACCATGCTGCTGTACTGTGATCCGGATACCCAGACAAGCTATGCGCGGGCGTATGTAGATGATGTGCAGGTGGGCAGCGGGTTGATGGAGCTGCCTTATGCGGGGATGGAAAATCCGCTGGCTGGCGGCATGGGCACGTACATTTATGATTCGCTGTGGGGTATTATGTTCCGCAACAAAGCGAGCGGTGCGTTCAACGATTTATATTTTGACAACCTCCGGATTGGCGTAGTAGAAAGTAAGACTTTGGAAGAAGCCATTGTTGACGCGAAATCTGCACTGGAAAGTGCGCCGGAAACCGCTGAACAGAGTGCAATCGACGCATTGGAAGCGGAAATTGTAGAGGCATATGGTATGGTCAACCGTACGGCGTCCAATTTGGATGGAACGGCTATTGATGCGGAGGATATCAGCATTTTGGCTTCGCGCAGTGTGATGGAGAAACAGATCATAGCGTTACAGGCGGCAGTGGAGGCGCTGGATAATGCGCCAGAACCACCGCCGGCTCCGTTTGAAGGCGGCGTCATCAGCCAAACGTTTGATACAGAATTTGAAATACCAAATAATGGCGATGCCACTAGCCCGTGGGGTTATAATGCCGGGGATTATACTTTTGTCAAAAGCAATACTGTGTTAGGCAGGGATGCAGATGATTCGGATATGAGCCTGAAATGGGTGTTTAATCCGAACAAAGATCAAGGAGATAACAACTATCTATTCTTTTTGCCGCAGCATGGTACAAAAACAGAAAATGCGGATGGGACAGTGAATACCTGGGGGGAAGGCGGTAAAGTACCGGCTGGGAATATTACGCAAATCAGTTTTGATTATGCGGTGATTCCTGCAAATAGGACAGAGGAGCAGACGCCCAGCGGGGCGATTGAGTTCCGTATCAATGACGGCAGTTTGGGGCATCCGCTCAGCATGACTATCCCGCAAGGGGTTTCTGGCATCAATCGGACTACCAGCACCAATCCGATTGCCGGCAGGCCTGATACAGTAGATACCACTGTTGGCGGATATGTGACGGAAGCGGGTAACCGCTGGCACAATATGACCGTGACGCTGTACCATAAGCCGGGACCCGAAGGGGCTGACGGCAAGCCGGCCGGTGTCAGTTATGCAACTATGTACGTGGACGGGCTGCACACCAACAGCCAGTATGTGATGACCTCGCAGTACAGCGGTGAAAACACCTTGCCTGGTGCAATGGGCAGCTATACCTATGATTCCCTTTGGTCTATCAATTTCAGAAACAATACTTCTGCTTCATATCCGGATGAGTTGTATCTGGACAATCTGCGTATTGAAGTGGTAGAAGAAGATGGCGTTAAGCAAGCATTGGAGGAGGCAGATGCACTGCTGGCTGACGCTGCAGCTTATCAACCGAATGCGGTTGCAGGATTGAAAAAAGCAATGGCATATGCACAGAGTTTACTTAACCGGGCATGGTCTGATGAAACTGGGCGTTTATTAGACACTCCACCTAGCAACGTTTATGATATATTAGAAATTGTTGGAAATCAGAATATGTTTGATTATGCACAAACCTGGCTGGAAACTGCAATTATATCCTGCAAGGCGGGAATGGAAAATGTAGTGCCGCCGGTAGATGAGAATTTTGATATGCTGACGACTGCGGGAAGTAATTATGCACAGCTTGCTGCGTGGGCCTATGCAGTTGCGCCAGCGGATACCATGCTGGTGGAAGCAGATGGGCTATATGGTAAAAAAGCGGAAGCCGGTGATTATGCCATGCGCTGGAAATCGGCTGCAGGAGCGTATCTGTTCTATCTGCCGCAAAAGGGTTTGCCTGGGGATTGGGAATCCGGGCGAAACTGGGGACCGCAGACATTTGGCCCTATGACTAAAGTACCGGCCGGAGAGACTTTGGAGACATCTTTTGATTTTGCTATTGACGGTACGGGCGGCATTACAGAATTTACATGGAATGCAGATGCAGAAGAACATGCAGTTGAACTGCAAATAAACCCTGCTGAGGGGAAAATTGCAAAAATCAGTACCCGGACAGAAGGGCTGCCTGATTCTGCGGATGGCCGTGTGGATTTGCCCATTTCAATAGAAAACCCATGGGATGAGGTGGAGTTAAACCCAGATGGTGAAGTGACATGGCACCGGCTGACAGTTGTTACCCGGCATGATGCGCCAGATGCTGGGAACGGCGCACAGGGTAATGTATATTCAAGGGTGTACCTGGATGGCAAAGCCATTTCGGAGACGGGAGTTGGACGCTATAATGGCAGCTATCCCCTGGTAGACTCTATGAAGCCGTTGGGCAGTCTTAATGGTATTGACGGCGGTGCAGGAGCATGGAGCAACAGTGGACAATAGTCAATAAAAAAGACACAAAAAGAGAAAGGTTAAGGAGAAATCACCTCCTCAAAAGCCAGTTCTT
>CALGRC010000099.1 GCA_937959315.1 uncultured Clostridia bacterium
GTGTCGCAACTTCATTCTACCAGAGATCTGCAAACCATGTCTATTTTTCTTTTTGCGAAACTTATTCTACCTTATCTCGGCGTTTTCCTACATTTTTACTTTGGCATTGACAATTCCCAATAGACACAAAAGCGCATGGATTCGGATGGAATCCATGCGCTTTTCGACAGGCTGTCGCCGTCTGAGAATAGTTTCTCAGGCGGCTTAAATTTTGCGTCGCTGTAGGTAAAGAAAAAACGAAACTTATTTTGAGAAATTCTTATATGCCTAAGCGGAATTGGTTAGAAACAATCAATATATAGATTGCAAATAATGTTGTTTTTTTGATGAAGCTTCTAACATAAGATGGAGTCACTTCGGAGTGCAACCTGTGGGAGGCTCCTTTTTTGTTGGAGAATATATACAACGCAATATAGTTAGTTTTCATTTGTAAGCTCCTGTGCGGTTCCCTCCTGCCGGAATCCGGTAGGGTTTTGCCCATAATAGCGGGAGAACCTATCCGAAAAATAGCCGCTATCGCCATATCCACATTGAAATGCCACCTCTACAATAGGAAGACGAGTCTTTTTCAGCAGCATGGCCGCTTTTTCCATCCGCAGTTTTTCAATATACGCCCCAACCGACATTCCCGTATCTTTCATAAAAATACGGGAGAGGGTGCGTGTGCTGCAATGGCAGAATTTTGCGGCGGCGGACAGGTTCACCTTGGCGGAATAGTTGCGGTGGAGGAAATTTAGGGCGGCGTGCATCAGTTTATCATGCTGGGAATCGTATTCCGGTGGTTTTTTCTTCATAGCCAAAATCAGCATGGCGCAAAGCGGTGCAATAAGAGTGTCAATCAACTCCGTTCCGAGGGGCATGGCACTCAGATATTTTTCAAAATATCTCTGAGCCTTTTTGCGGCTCACCATATACCGTTGTGCGAAGTGCTCCATTTTGTTTTTGTCGCCTCGATAGCCTCCCACGCTGATAAAACCGTACGGTTCATTCTCACAAATCGGAATCACATATTCTCCTGCACCTGCATAACAGCTGCCCCAAAAGCTGTGGCATCCGTTTTGACGCAAATGCTCCGTTACACGCTTCTGTCTGCAAATACACTCTTCCCAGGCGCCCGGAATGGATTTCACGTAGGTGCAATAGGGATTGGAATGAATGTTCAGTTCTCCTAGTGCTGCCGTAATGCCAAAAAGGGAGGCATAGCTGGCGTGTATGGTGATGTTCAGACCAAACTGCGCGTGCAGAAAATTTACATAGCGCCGAATTTCTTCTAGGTTCTTTTCCATATCAGCTGTCCCCTTTTTGTCTTATTTTCTATATATTTTGGCTGATTCTTTAATGCGGTTTCTTGTATTATAGAGTATACTAAAAACAAAGTCAAGTGAAAATCCTTGAACAGATTAGAAAACTTTAACTAAATTAAGATGTCCCCCGCCGGGCGTGGCGGCAAGGTTCACTTGATTTTTTCGGTGGCGGTACAATCTGCCGCTGAAAATATCGAATGACGGTGCGAAGCACCTTATTGAATTCAGAAACCATAAAGGAGGGTAAGTAATGTATTACACAGAACCACAACGACAGATTCCCATAAAGAAAACAGATGTTGCAGTCATTGGTTCCGGTCCGTCTGGAATCGCAGCTGCGCTTACCGCAGCAAGGCTGGGCAGAAAGGTGATTATTGTTGAACAGTTGGGTACACTGGGCGGGATTTCCACCAGCGGCATGATGAGCCATTGGACTGGAACTTGCGACAGCCGTCTTTATCGGGAAATTCTGGAGGAGAGCTCCGCAAGGAATGAGAATAAGGAAATTACCGTGAATATTGATACGGAAAAGCTGAAATATCTGTATCTGTCCATGCTCAGCAAAGCAGGTGCAGAGATTATGCTCTATACTTTGGCGAGCGATGTAATCATGGAGGGTGACGCATTGAAAGGTGTCATTGTGGAAAACAAGTCGGGGCGTTATGCGATTCTTGCCGATACGGTTATTGACGCCAGCGGTGACGGAGACATCGCGGCCATGGCGGGGGTGCCTTATATCCTGGGCAGGGAAGCCGATTCCAAGATGCAGCCCGCTACATTGATGTTCAAGGTGGCAGGGGTAGACACCGACAAGGCAGTGTATCTTGACAGCTTTGAATCCATCTATCAAACGGAGCGGGGTGAGCTTCAAGCGCTGGCAAAAAAGCTGCTTCCTGCCCCCGCCGGGCATGTGCTGCTTTATCGAAGTCCTTTGCGGGGCGTCGTCACCTGTAATATGACCAATGCAGTGGACATCAACGGTACTAAGAATGAGGATTTGGTTCGGGCAGAGCTCACTTGCCGCGGGCAGATTGATACCATTATTGATTTTTTGCGGGAATATGTACCCGGCTATGAGAACTGTTATCTGATTGGTACGGCTTCTTTGATGGGGATTCGGGAGACACGGCACTTTGAGGGGCAGTATACCCTGACAGAGGATGATGTCCTTCAGGCGCGGGTATTTGAGGACTGGATTGTAAAGGGTGCACACTTTAACTTTGACGTACACAATCTCGGCGGTGCGGGGCTGGATAAGACCGGTGTTCAGCAAAATTTCACTCAAGAGGAGGGCTACACCATCCCGTTGGGCTGTTTTCTCCCCAAAGAGGTGAAAAATTTGATGCTGTGCGGCAGAAACATTTCCGGTACCCATATGGCACATTCCAACTACCGGGCGATGCCCATCTGTGTGGGTATGGGCGAGGGGTGCGGCGCAGTGGCGGCCTATGCCGGAAAATACCAAACCGCCTTGCAGAACGCGAACATCGCGGCAGTACAGCGGTATCTGACTGACGGCACGTTGTTTTAACTGAGTAGGTACTGTATATAAAACAACAGATGATAAGAATGCTCTGCATCAATATTTAATGAAGTTGCAGAGCATTTTTGTATAGATTGCCGCAGGAGCGCGTTAATTTTCTGTAGGCTTCGTTTTTGGTAAATGACTGTAATTTTGATAAAATGTACCACATACCTTTGTGATTTGTACCCTGTGGGCGGTGTTAGTATATCACTTCAATTTATATACAAAACCCTTTTCCATTATATTTTATCTGTTGTATATATAATCAACATTTATGTTTACTAATTTTCCGATTGCATACGAAACAAAAAATGTTATAATTTATATATGGACATATAAAATGGTTTTAAAATTTAGTAACTATTTACAAAAGAGGGGAGGCGGAAAGGGGGGATACATGGATTGGCTTCTTTGGACAAGAGAAGGTACGGGAACAAAGCTAACAGGAATGGGAGGATTAAGATGAAAAGGTTTATTTCAATTCTAACGATATGCGCAATATGTGTGATGCAATGTGCGGCGTCTATGGGAGGTGTTGCTGCGGCGTCTTCTGAGTATGCAATGACAGTAAATGAAGGCAGCACAATCAAAGCCATAACGGATTCTATGTATGGAATCAATGAAGATTGGGTAGTCGGCGGCAAAGACGATTATGTTGTTGATGCCGACGGGCGTGATTATTTACCGAATATGGCATTTAAATCTACCTTTGCCGACACACGGCTGCCGCTGATTCGGATTGGTGAAGCTGCCTCGCAGCGGGTATTTTGGAAGGACACCATAGGCGATTATGACAGCAGACCAGAGTACACATTGTGGTCGCAAACCGGGAAAATAGAGTTTGGCTTAGTGGAAATGATCAAATTTTATCAGGGAATTGACCCAGCTGTGGAATTTAGTATTTCGTTAAATATGAATGATACCACAGCAAATGCTGCTGATCTGGCTGAATTCTTAACCGGCGACAGTACCACAGAGTGGGGGAGCAAAAGAATAGCATATGGCATAGCAAAACCGGTTCGGGTGAAAATGTATCAGTTGGGAAATGAAAATGATTATATCGGTAATGAGGGTATTGTGGATAAAATGGACGCGGCAGCCTATGTTGAAAAATCAAAAGAAATCATCACTGCTATTAAAGCCAAAGACGCGGACGCTGTGTTTGGAGCAATAGGCGGAACCGCATTGTATGAGGCATTTTTGAATCGTTCTGAGTACGATGACACTTGGATAAAAGCGATTGTTGGTGGATTGCAGGATGATATTTCCTGTTTGACTTTTAACTGGTATTTTGTGCAGGGATCAACCTATAAGGTGGACTTGTTAAAGGACAAGATAAACACTACCATCCGGGAAGTTACCGGCAGCAATGATATCAAGCTGTGTATGACGGAATTTGCTGAATCCATATACGAGATATCTACCGGCCAAACTGTGCCGCATAATTTGGCGGGGGTATTGACAACGGCGGATTTTTATGTACGTAACGCACGGGATGTCAGCATGGATACAGCTATCTTCCATGCGATGAATTCATCAGACTGGATAACGGCGTGGCATAATAACGGGCAGTGGGGGCTTACCGGCATTGGAATGCTGCAGAATATGATGAAAAAATATGCAATCGGCAACGTTGTGGACAGTACGCTGACCGGATATTCTGCCGGTGTTGCTGCCGATGTGGTCGGCATGGCGGTAAAACCTGATGAAAATACAACCAATTTGATATTTGTAAATGCGGGCGATTCACAGGCAGAGGTTACGTTTGATTTGGGATCCGATTATCTGCTTGCTGAGGAGAGTGTTTTAAAAAGCACAAAAGATACTCCTGCAAAAACCGATATAACTATTAATGGGCAGACAGGAATCAACACCTATTCTAATATCTATGCAAAGGGCGAAGACATCCGCTCGTACACACTGCCGGCATACTCGGTATGCGCCCTGCAGTTTACCAGGCAAACCAGCGGCGCAGAAACGATTTTTTCGGAGGATTTCGACCATGCGTCCGTAGATGATTATGCACTTATTCAGAATGGAACAGAGGAAGGCATAGGCGTATCTATTGCGAACGGGGCGCTTGTATTGGATGGAATTGGGGATAACGGCTCCACCTTTGAGAATAACTACACATACATGCCCCTGTCCAATCAGGTTGGTCAGGCATTTACAATAAAAATGGATGTCGCTGTCACTGCTGTTGACGGCGGTTCGTTTGGTTTGGTTTACGGCGCGTCGGGCAAAGAGAATTTGGATACAAGCGGAACAGGAAATGTTGTTTTATTTACAGAAGATGGAGTGAAAGAAAGTCAATATACAAACGGAACAGAAACGGAATGCCAGCAACTTGTAACAACGAATGCACCGGCATTGCGTGAAAACGAAACATATGCCTTACAGCTTGCGGTGACTGGCACATCGGTGACAGTTTTGGCTGATAATAAAGTAATTTATACCAGAAATATAAGCACGCCGATTGATATTGCAAATGTTGGGCTGTTGTTCAGCGACATCTGTGTTTCGGTTGATGCTATATCTGTCGCGTTTCCTGAAAAAACCGAAGCAGTAAACAGAGAATTTGAATACGAGCAGAATTTTAATACTGTTAAAAACGGAACCTTGCCGGAGGGATTTTTGAGAACATCCGGGGCGGCAAAGGCATATGCGGAGAATGGCGCATTATATATAGAAAACAATGAGTGGTATACCAATGAGGGAGTTTTGATTCCGTGCGTTGACAATGTTTTAAATGAGAACCTGGTAATAGAAGCAGATATTAAAATGGAGTCAGTAAATCAAGACGCAATTAACGGTAAGGCAATACCTATCGGCGGAATTTTCTTTGCAGCGGACGGCAAGCAGCAAGCGAGGGTTGGTTTACACGGACATAATACTGGTCTGCGAATCGAAGATAAGAACGGCCAAAAAGTATTGAAAGATATAAGCTATAATTCGACAGATACGCGCTTTAACGAGGGCGGTACGGTGTCGGTAAAAATCGTTTGCAGCAGAGATACTACTCCGACGGTTTATGTCAACGGCGTTCCGTTTAGCTATGATAAAACGGCCATTGACATTAATGATACCGGATATGTTGGGTTTTATGCCACAGCTTCTAAAATAAAGGTTGACAATCTGCGCATATCGGGGAAACAGCAGTTTATATACCCGGCGGAGGAGACGGTTAAAAAAGCGATTGACTTTGAATATGAAGAAAATTTTGACGGCATTGCAAATGGAGAGCTTCCGGTTGGCTGGAAGCTGATTGATGAGTCAACCATGAACGGTGGATCGTTGGATGATTCTTCGGTGGCAAAGGTGGAAAACGGCGCGCTGACGTTCGAATCGCGCGCGAGTTTAATTGATCCCGGCTACGGCTCGTATCTGCTGTTTGACTTTGACGATGTCATGCGCGAGGGGCTGACGATGGAATGTGACATAAAAAAGACAAAGGAATCTCCCGCCGATAATAATAACACCTGTGCAGGCTTAATGTACGGCGTTGTAGAGGATGGAAAAGGCGGGATAGCCAATGCCAGTTATTTTGCACCCAAGACGACAGACGGCAGCGGTGACGGAAATATGCATGTAAGAGACTGGGAAACCGGCAAACCCATATACAATAGAGAAGGTCGATGGCTGAGGAACAGCGACATCCCGGGGGTGGGGCAGGGCTCGGACGGCAGAAAGCTGTGGGCGAACAACAAAACAATGACGATTCGCTTGCGGCTTGTATTTCGGAACGATACGAATATGCCGACGGCTTATATTGACGGAAGAAGAGTGTCCTTTGACCATACTGCGTACAGCACCGATCCAAACAGAATTAAATCCGGTAAAATCGGCTTATATGCGTTTAACTCCTATGTTTCCATTGACAATATCAAGGTTACGGGAAAACAGCTGCGGACAATCCCTAAACAGGAGCTTGTAAAAAAGACTGTTGACTTTAAATATGAAGAGAACTTTAACGGTATTGCAAACGGAGACCTTCCTGCCGGCTGGAAGCTGATTGACGAGGCAAACCTGACGGGAGACTCCAACTTTACAAAAGAAAATTCCGCCGATATTAAGGTAAAGGACGGTGCGCTGAAGCTTCGGACGCGCGTGGATCCGGATACGTACCCGCACGGTGCATATCTGCTGTTTGATTATGACGGCGTCAAGCGGGAAGGGCTTACGATGGAATGTGATATAACAAAGGTGAACGATCCGGCCAAAAATGTCAATAACTCATTTGTAGGCTTAATGTACGGCGTTGTAGAGAATGAGGCAGCAGGCAAGCTATCCAATGCAAGCTATTATGCGCCCAAGACAAACGGTGGAAGTGCCTACGATGGATATATACATATAAGAGACTGGAAAAACCCCGGAGTTATATGCGGCGGCGGAAACGATTCAAACTTTTCCGGATGGATATGCGAAGGCTATCCCCCGAAGGATACAGGAAATGTACAAAAGAAGTTGTGGACCGGCAACGCAACAAATACGATTCATTTGCGGCTTGTATTCAATGATGATACAAATCCGCCGGCGGTTTATGTCGGCGAAGACAGAGTATCCTTTAAGGATGTTAAAAGCAACACCGATGCAAACAGAATTGTATCCGGAAAAATCGGATTATGTGTGTACAATGCTGATGTTTCCATAGACAACATCAAGGTTACGGGCAAGCAGGAAATTGAGGCTGTGCGTGAGGTTATTCGGGACTCGGTGAAGGTGCTGACTTCAAATTATGATACAGCCGCAAAGCAGATTTCTGTAAAGGTTCAGGTGACAAAGACCGATGCAGCCGCAAAAAATGTATGGATTGCGCTTTATAAAAAGCAGAATCATTCGCTGGTAAATGTAGGCGCTGCCGCTTCTGTGGGAGAAAGCCTGTCCATGTTTGAAACGGACTTAACGCTTAACGGAGTAGAAAATTACAGCAGCAGCGAGTATGAAGTCTCTATATTTGTATGGGACGCCGATACCATGTCACCGGCAGTATCCAGGCTGGATATTACGGTGTAAGGCTTGCTGGGACGAATAGCGGGATATCCTCCCGCTATTCGTTTACTATTCTTAAAAGTACGTAAAATTCATTGATATGGCGCGGAGGAAAATTTATGGGGAAAAAAATCATACTTTGGGTAATATGTATACAAATGGTGTTGACCTGCTGTGCCGTTTGTGCCGCGGACGCCGATGCAGTTCGTATGGAAATCAACGATGGAACGGTGGTTCGTGAAATTGGGCCGGAGATGTACGGCGTTAATATGGAATGGAATGTTGGTGAAACACCCAATTGTTATATGGATGAAGAGGGAAATATCGTAGTGCGGGAATCTTTTCCAAAGGCCTACGGCAATTTGCTGCAATTTACGCGGAAGGCGGGCGGCTCGGCAAATTTGTTTTTGTGGAAGGAATCGCTGGGGGATTTTAACAGCCGGGGAAATCAGTCCCTTTGGGGAACAACAGGAAAGATTACAGAGGGGATGGCCGAATGGCTGGAAACGCTGTATGCTGGCTGTGAACATCCGAGAGTCGCATATGTGGTAAATTTGGTTAACGATACATATGAAAATCTGGCTGATGTTGTGGAATTTCTTACAGGCGACGGCACTGTTAACTATAATGGAGGTATCAATTGGGCAGAAGAAAGAATAAAGCTGGGATTTGAAGAACCGGTTGATATCTATACATGGGAAATCGGAAATGAGTTGGATTGGAGAAACCCTCCGTGGACTGCGGAAGAATATTTAGAGGCGGCAGAAAAGGCGATTGATATCATAAAATCAATCGACCCGGACGGCAAAATAGCCTTGTTTGCCGCCACTGATTATTGGGCAGGCGGAGACGGTTCGCAAAGATGGCATCGGCTGTTTTTGGAAAAATTGGGAGACCGGATTGATTATGTATCACTGCATTATTATTACCCACCAGGATGGATTAGAAGGGCTGATGCGAATTTTGAGAAGCTTGAAAAAGATATTCTCGAAATAACGGGTTCGGACAGAATAAAAATATATTATTCCGAGCAGGCGCCTGCACCGGTTACCAGCAATTGGAATGAAGCTAAGACCCCGTATGATTATGTCGTTCCTCACACCATTTGGGGAGCCACCGGGCAATCGGAGTGGTACCTCAGAAAATGGCTTGATCCGTGGGTGGTGGCTTCCACTTGCCATTCCGTAGACAGCGCTGCCTGGTCTATCAGCTATACAGATGAAAACAATGAAACGCAGCTGACCGCTACGGGTGAAATTATGAAATCGTTTAACCAATACGGTGTAGGCGATATGTTGGATTTTAAATTGGACGGTTACAGTGCGGATACTGATTCACACATTGCCGGAGGTGCGGTTAGGGATGCTGCCGGGAATTTGAATGTGTTTTTCTTGAACAGAAATGAAGAACAGCATGTAACAGTCAATTTTGATTTTGACGAGTACAACTACAAGATAAAACATATCCGACAGGTATACGGCGACAGTAAGTATGCGGATACCTGGTATCGGGCTGGTTCCACATGGGCGTCGTACAATAATCCGGATAAAATTAAAATTGTGGATGAAGCATATACGGCTGACACCGATTTGACAAGCTACACCTTTGCGCCATTGTCGTTGTGTGTGCTTCAACTGGAACAGACAACGCCGATAGATCCATCGCAGAAAAAAAGCAAAGATGTTTTTCCCGATATTGCAGATTATACCTGGGCAAAAGAGGCCATTAACGGTCTTTATGAAAAAAATATAGTTTCGGGAACCGGCAACGGACTGTTTGAGCCCGAGCGGGATGTATCCCGCGAGGAATTTGTAAAAATGCTGGTGCTTGCAAAGGGCTATTCGCTTTCAGAGGAAACCTCTGCTTTTTCCGATGTTGACAATGATGAGTGGTATGCGCCGTATGTAAATATAGCATATAGCAATGCAATCGTATCCGGGGTGAATGAAGCGCAGTTTGGCATCGGGCAAAAGATAACCAGGCAGGATGCGGCAGCTCTGATCTGGAGAAGCGAGGGAAATCCAGTCGCTGAAGTCGGCAGCAGTTTTGCAGATGAAAGCGAAATAGCGGATTATGCGGTGCCGGCCATAGCCTGGATGCAGAAAAACGAGTATATTTCTGGCTATGAGGACGGTACATTTCAGCCGCAAAAAAGTATTACACGGGCAGAAGCAGCAAAAATCCTCTTTCAGCTGGTAAATTAAGGAACAGGCCATTGACTCTGACGATAGGGGAACGTCTTTGAAGAGGCTGCACGATAGTTCCTAAGAAGAGACGGATACTTTGCAGAATACTAATGATTACCACTCCCAAACAGCGACCTGGTGTTGACTTTTTTGGGAGTGGTATGGTAGAATAAAATAAGGTGAAGTGTATGATTGCGATACTATTTCTGATTGGCGCTATTGCAATGATAATATGCAACAAATACATCGCCAAAAAATATTACATATTTATTGCCGCTATTTTCTTTTTTGGGCTGTTGTGTCTGATATGTTCGACAATGCTGTATGCAAAAATGGTATCAAATATCATCAGCAGTCATTTTGGAGGGATGGAAGCAATCTTCCTGAATCAATGCATGCACCTTTCTATTTCAGATATACAAAAAGTATCTTTGGTCGGTGAGGTGTGCATACTGTGCTGTATGGTGATGGCAATTTTTGGTTTTTTGAAGAAGAAGCTCACAATCTGTATTTTGTCAGCCTTTTTCATTTGTATATACTGCTATATGGGCTTGCCGGATGTGATGTTTGGAATCTATCTCAAAATTAATTCAGAAGATACAAAACTTGCTGCAAATACCGTTAGGGTTTTAATTACCATGCAGACAGGAAAGTATGCAATTTTGCTATATTTTTTTTCACTGCCTTATCTGGTTTGTTTCTGCAAGTACAAAAAGGCGGTATTGCTTGTAACAAAAAAGCGGGTTTTAAGTATTGCGGTTGTTGTTATGCTTTTGCAAGCGAGTCTATTGCTATTGCGATGTTTTAATATTGTTTATGATTTTTCGCGGGTTTCATATGAGATTTTATATGCTAAGGGAATACCGGAAACATATGAAATCAGCAACTATGGGGTTTTGTTTGTCTTCCTGGGTGTGATAAGCGTATGCCTGGGAAGCATTTACGGAAGGATGTCAAGAAACTATTATACAGTGAGCAGAATCAATGATGTGCTGAAAAATCATCGGTTAGAAAAAAGTATGAAGATGATTTTGCATACCTACAAAAATATATTTTTTACAATAAGACAATTGTCAAATTTGGATATTTATGAGAATGAACTAGACCAGGAAGATGCAGAAAAAATTTCCATGATTCATCATCTTGCGGTAAAAGCCTTGTATGGATTGACTAAAAATATTGGTATGCTTGACGCCATAGAAGAGAATTTTGAACGTTTTAAAATTCAGGAGCCAATTATGGAGGCCAAAAGCAATATCCGATGCAAAGAGAACATCAAAATAGATGTTCTCACCACAGAAGAGGAGATTGTGTCCGACAAATATTATTTATCAGATGCAATCTATAATATGCTGAGCAATGCCATTGAGGCCATTGAGCAAGAGGAAAACCCCATGGTTCAAATTGCGATAAATTATGAGGATGGATGGTATTCCATTGAGATTCAGGATAATGGCTGTGGCATAGAACGCAAGAAACTAAAGGAAGTATTTAAACCGTTCATATCCTATAAGGGCGGCAGTGAAAACTGGGGGATTGGGTTATATTATTCATATAAGATTATAAAAGCATTAAACGGATATTTATATGTTAGCAGTAAGATTGGCGAATACACTAAATTTCAAATTTATTTGCCGCAAAATGTGAGAAAGAGGCACTCATATGGAAAAGATAAAAATACTGATATGCGATGATATGATGTATATATGCAAATGCTTTGAAATATTGTTGTCAAAAGAAGCTGACATGGAGGTGGTGGGAAAGGCCACCAACCAGGAAGGTTGCATGGAACTGATTCATAGGTGTCAACCCGATATTGTGCTGCTGGATATTCAGATGAGCTTTGAAACGGAAGGGCTTGTTATTTTGGAGGAAATTAAGAAACAATATCCGGAAATGAAAGTGATTATGTTAACCATCCATGAGGATGACGAGGTAATTTTCCGTGCTTTGTCAAGCGGGGCAAATGATTATTTATTGAAATCTTCGGAAGAAGAGTTTATGGTGGAGTCTATCAGAAGAGTGTATCGCGGAGATGTATCGCTAAATCCGTATATTGCAAGAAAAATACTGTCTGAATGTCAGAAAGCAAAGAAAATACAAAGCGAAACCATACAGCTTGTCAATGCGGTAGCACAGCTGACGTCTGCTGAATATAAAATTCTGCGATTGCTATATGCTGGGTATTCCTATGCTGAAATCGCCCAGCAGCGTTTTGTAGAGAAAGTGACAATTCGTACACAGATTCATAAAATATTGAAAAAATTTGAAGTGAAAAGCGTGAAACAGTTGATTGGATATTTAAAAGAAATTAAAGTTTTTGATTTGGAACAATAAACGAATGAAACGCATCTATGACGCCCTTGATTCAGTGGTTTTTGAAGCGAGTGCGTTTTTTTATTATACGGAAAACGCCAATATTTATAAATAATCAACAATTTTGTTGACTTAAAATAGTATTGAGAAAGAAAATATATTGTTATATAATAACAAATAGAAATGGAAATGTTGCAAATATTTTTGTTGGCATTGTATAAACAACGTATCGGGGGAGGATAAAATGAGGAAATTTAAAATTGTTAGCTGGGGATTGATATGTATCATGAGCGCGAGTGTGCTCGCAGGATGTTCCGGCGGCGACAAGGGTGATTTGAAGGAGGTTGCAGTGGACAATAGTCAATAAAAAAGACACAAAAAGAGAAAGGTTAAGGAGAAATCACCTCCTCAAAAGCCAGTTCTTT
>CALGRC010000100.1 GCA_937959315.1 uncultured Clostridia bacterium
TAACGATTTTTCCGGGCAAAATCGGCTGCGTGCTATCAAGCGCTTGGAAGTCGTGGAAGCATTTAGAAAATCCAATAACAAGCCGGAATGGATCATCCTGGATGTGATCCCGGTTATCCCCCCGGAGCTGCGCCCGATGGTACAGCTGGACGGCGGCCGGTTTGCTACCAGCGATTTGAACGACCTTTATAGAAGAGTCATCAATCGGAACAACCGCTTAAAACGCCTGTTGGAGCTGAAAGCGCCCGATATCATAGTCCGCAACGAAAAGCGCATGCTGCAAGAGGCGGTAGACGCTTTGATTGATAACGGCCGCAGGGGCCGCCCGGTTACGGGGCCGGGGAACCGCGCGCTTAAATCCTTATCCGATTTGCTGCGCGGTAAACAGGGTCGTTTCCGTCAAAACCTTTTGGGCAAACGTGTAGACTATTCCGGTCGAAGCGTTATCGTGGTAGGGCCGGAGCTGAAGATGTATCAATGCGGCCTGCCAAAGGAAATGGCGCTGGAATTGTTTAAGCCATTTGTATTGAAAAAACTGGTACAGGAAAACCATAGCCACAATGTGCGCCAGGCCAAAAAGCTGGTGGAACGTTCGGATAGCCGGGTTTGGGACGTACTGGAAGATATCATCAAAGAGCATCCGGTGCTGCTGAACCGTGCCCCTACGCTGCATAGACTGGGCATCCAGGCATTTGAGCCGATTTTGGTGGAAGGCCGCGCGCTGAAACTGCATCCGCTGGTGTGTACGGCTTACAATGCTGACTTTGACGGTGACCAGATGGCGGTACACGTACCGCTGTCACCTGAAGCGCAGGCTGAAGCGCGCTTTTTAATGCTTTCGGCTAACAATCTGTTAAAGCCGCAGGATGGGAAGCCGGTTACAGTACCGACCCAGGATATGGTTTTGGGCAGCTACTATTTGACCATCATCAAACCCAATGAGCCAGGTGAAGGAAAGTATTTCTCCAGCTTTGATGAAGCAATTATGGCCTATAACAGCGGGGATTTGGGCTTGCATGCCCCTATCAAAGTACTGGCGGAAAAATATGTGGATGGAGAACGCCGCTCTAAAATTATTGACGCCACCTGTGGACGGATTATTTTCAATGAAAATATCCCACAGGATTTGGGGTTTGTTGACCGCAGCAACCCAGAAACCGAATTTGATTTGGAAGTGACGTTTATTGCGGACAAGAAAGGCCTTGGGAAAATCATTGACCGCTGCATCCGGGTACACAATACCACCGAAACAGCATTGGTGCTAGATAAAATCAAGGCGCTGGGATTTAAATATTCTACCAAGGGCGCTATTACCATCAGCGTATCGGATATGGAAATTCCAGACGCGAAGTATGAACTGCTGCATGAAGCGGAAAAAGATGTGGAAAAGGTGACAAAACAATACCGCCGCGGCTTGATTTCTGATGAAGAACGCTATAACCGTGTCATTGGCGTATGGAATGATACCGTGGACAAAATTTCCAATGCCTTGATGGAAAATCTGGATAATTTCAATCCTATATACATGATGGCAACCTCTGGTGCGCGTGGTAGCAAAGACCAGATTAAACAGCTAGCGGGTATGCGCGGCCTGATGGCAGACACCTCCGGCCGTGCGATTGAAATTCCAATTAAAGCAAACTTCCGTGAAGGGCTGAACGTGCTGGAATATTTTATTTCTACCCACGGCGCGCGCAAGGGCCTGGCTGATACTGCGCTGCGTACCGCTGATTCGGGATATCTGACCCGCCGTTTGGTGGATGTTTCCCAGGATGTCATCATCCGTGAGCATGAAGGGATTGTGGCCTTTGATATTAAGGATGGCAATGAGGTTATTGAAAGCCTGCGTGACCGGTTGATTGGCCGTTATACGCTGGAAGATGTTATCCATCCGGAAACCGGTGAAATATTGCAGCCGGCAGATACGCTGATGAACGAGCAGGATGCCGACCGTATTGTAGCCGCGGGCGTCAAACGTGTTAAAATCCGCAGTATTTTGACCTGCCAATCGCGGATTGGCGTGTGTTCTAAATGCTACGGCTCCAATCTGTCTACCGGTGATACGGTCAATGCCGGCGAAGCGGTGGGTATTATTGCCGCACAATCCATTGGAGAACCGGGCACCCAGCTCACCATGCGCACCTTCCATACCGGCGGTGTGGCGGGTGACGATATCACCCAGGGTTTGCCGCGTGTTGAGGAATTGTTTGAAGCGCGCAAACCGAAAGGGCTGGCCATCGTGTCGGATGATGCGGGAACGGTAGCGATTGTGGAAACCAAAAAGAAGCGCGAAGTGGTGGTTACCAATCCAGATACTGGCGCTTCCAATACCTACTTGATCCCATATGGTTCCCGTCTGAAGGTACAGGAAGGGGATATGCTGGAGGCTGGCGATGAGATTACAGAGGGTTCTGTTTATCCGCATGATCTGCTGCGTATCAAAGGTGTCGGCGCGGTGCAGGATTATTTGATTCAGGAAGTGCAGCGTGTGTACCGGCTGCAGGGGATTGATATCAATGATAAGCATATCGAGGTCATTGTGCGTCAAATGCTGCGGAAGGTCCGGGTAGAAGATCCGGGCGAGACTAATCTGCTGATTGGTTCGATGATAGATAAAACAGAATTTGCAGCGGTTTGCCGTCAGGCCAAAGAAGACGGCAAAGCCCTTCCGGAGTGTAAGCCGGTACTTTTGGGTATCACCAAGACGGCGCTGGCGACCGACTCCTTCCTGTCTGCGGCTTCTTTCCAGGAAACAACCCGCGTACTGACCGATGCGGCTATCAAGGGCAAAAAAGACCCGCTCATTGGTTTGAAAGAGAATGTTATTATTGGCAAGCTCATTCCGGCTGGGACAGGAATGCCAGTGTATTCGGATATCGAAATTGTAACGCCAATTGTGCAGTCGCCGGATGATTATATGGAAACTTCCAACCTATCATAAAAATATAGCGGAATAATAGCAGCAATACAGGCTTTGCCCATTGTTATGGTAAAAAATACTTGACAACGGGCAAAGCTTGTTGTACAATAATACAGTATGTTTATGGGCAGAATGGGTATTTTGGAGGGAAGAAGAACATGGACATACACTCGGACCATTTGGTGGTGGGTGTGCGGCAATCCATGCGCCTGCTCAGTGCAGGCGGCGCATCCAAAGTCTATGTGGCAAGGGATGCGGCTCCGCATGTGACAATGCCGGTAGTTGCTTTATGCGACAGTGCTGGTATTGCTGTAGAATATGTAGACAGCAAGAAGATGCTTGGAAAAATGTGTAAGATTGATGTGGATGCTTCAGTTGTTGCCATCAAGAAATAGGTATTACGCGGGGAACCGCATAATATAAATCAATTTTGATGCAGGAGGTGAAAAAACATTGCCAACTTTTAATCAGCTCGTCAGAAAAGGCAGGCAGACGTCTGTCAAAAAGTCGACCGCTCCGGCTCTTCAGGTGGGGTTCAATTCGCTCAAAAAGCGTCCGACTGACCAGAATGCGCCGCAGAAGCGCGGTGTGTGCACAGCAGTTAAAACCATGACTCCGAAAAAGCCGAATTCAGCGCTTCGGAAAATGGCCCGTGTGCGCTTGACAAACGGTGTTGAGGTTTCGGCCTATATTCCGGGTGTCGGGCACAATTTGCAGGAGCACATTGTGGTTCTGATCCGCGGCGGCAGAATCAAAGACCTTCCGGGTGTGCGTTATCACATCATCCGCGGGACTTTGGATGCTTCCGGTGTCGCAGACCGCGGCCAGTCCAGGTCGAAATACGGCGCGAAAAGGCCGAAAAAACAAGCGAAGTAATGCCATCCAGTTTTGCTTGGACACTGCGTAAGTAGTGCGGCAATACGGAATTTATATATATGTATAGATTTTTGTATGAAAGCACTTACGGACGGAAATTTTGTTCGAGTACCTATGAAATCATTGATATGAAGGAGGGAAGAACAGTGCCTAGAAAAGGTTATATTGCAAAAAGGGAAGTGCTGCCGGATCCAGTATATGGCAACCAGATTGTAACCAAACTCATCAACAATATTATGTTAGATGGCAAAAAGGGTGTTGCACAGTCCATTGTATACGGCGCATTCGAAACCATTGCAGAAAAGACAGGCAAGGATGCTGTGGAGGTGTTTACCACTGCAATGGAAAATATTATGCCGGTTTTGGAGGTAAAAGCACGCCGCGTGGGTGGCGCTACCTACCAAGTGCCGGTTGAGGTGCGTGTAGAACGCCGCCAGACGTTGGGATTGCGCTGGCTGACACTGTATGCGCGTCAGCGCAATGAACGCACCATGCGGGAGCGTTTGGCAAATGAAATCATGGACGCTGCCAATAATATGGGCGCATCGGTGAAAAAACGCGAGGATACCCATAAGATGGCAGAGGCGAACCGTGCCTTCTCGCACTACCGCTGGTAAGGATTGTATCATATTTGCTTTTTGGCATATACTAAATGATATTGGAAAATGAGAGAAAGGAGGCAATTTGAAAGTGCCAAGACAATTTTCATTAGAAAAAACCAGAAATATTGGTATTATGGCGCACATTGATGCAGGGAAAACTACTACGACCGAGCGTATTTTGTTCTATACCGGCCGTATCCACAAAATTGGCGACACCCATGATGGTGATGCGACGATGGACTGGATGGCGCAGGAGCAGGAGCGCGGTATTACCATCACATCTGCTGCAACCACCGCACAGTGGAAAGGTCACCGTATTAACATCATTGACACTCCGGGGCACGTGGACTTTACCGTTGAAGTGGAGCGGTCGCTGCGTGTATTGGATGGTTCGGTGACAGTTTTTTGTGCAAAAGGCGGCGTGGAACCGCAGTCAGAAACCGTTTGGCGCCAGGCAGATAAATACAATGTCCCGCGTATGGCATTTGTAAATAAAATGGATATCATGGGCGCGGATTTTTATAATGTTATTGCAATGATGAAGGACCGGTTGCACTGCAATGCGGTACCGATTCAGCTTCCCATTG
>CALGRC010000101.1 GCA_937959315.1 uncultured Clostridia bacterium
CACCGATATATAAACTTTTTCAATACAATAAGATCTTCCTATCTTTGTAACTCTTGCTAAGCCGCTACATCTGAAAAACGCATTACTACCAATATTTGTTACGCCATTTTCTATAACAACATTTTTTATTTCTTAGGTGTCCCTATACCAAGGGTCATGTTAAGAGTATTGATAGTTATTCATCGCGCCGCTGCCGCTGATAGTAAGCGTACCCGCATCATCAAGCGTCCAAGTCAGATTTTCACCGCAAGTGCCGCTGTCTATGATTTCTGCTGATGCGGTGCACGGAATCAGTACTGCAAGCAGTGACAATACAAGAATTAGGCTGAAAACTTTTCTTTTCATAATATGTTCCCTCCATTATACTTTCAATTTACTAAATATGTATTACAATGAGATAATCAGTTTCTTTTTTTTCTTATCTTCACCCGTATCTTTTCCCAATCTGATTCTCTGTGCTGTGCAATATTCTCTCGCTGCTCCATCATCCTTTAACCAAAGGGAATCAGAGAATATCACATCTTCTCTGTGAAGACTTTTATCTATTCCCAAGTATTTGCAAAGATTAAATGATCCATTGCAGTAATGATCTTCATTTCCTGCTTCTCTTATTAGAACATTTTCCGGGACACCCTTCTGCCCACAGACCAGTAACAGCATACCGCCATAAATGCACCAAACTCCTCCGGTTTCAAACAAAGGCGCAGTTGCTGGCGTGGGAGCTTGGGTTATGTATTTTCCGTTTTTATAATCAATGCCATAACACGCAGCATCATTTTCCTCGTACACTTTCTGTGACAGTAATGCGCAGACGAATGATCGTTCCGTCTTCCTTTTTTCGACACAATAGTTTCCCAAGAAGTTTTATAGCAACTTCCTTGGAATTTTTCGAGAAACATTCTTTGTTTTCGATTCGCTTTGAAATAGTTACCATAAAACTCTCTTCTTTTCCACTTTATCATCGCAACATTAGAGTAAATAAAAAATGCGCCAATCCGAAGACTGACGCATGAAAAATACATCTGCTCCGAATTGTCGCCAAACAAAATTTAAACATAAACCTATTAAGTATATGTAGAAATAGAGCATCCGTATTTTTACCGAAATAAAAATACACATACCCAATAGATTTAAAAAGATTAAATTTTGTTTGGCATGTATAATATACCATATTTCTTGCTTTTTTTCAAGACAATATATTTTTTAAAGCTCATTGTTAAAACGAATATGATAAATGAAAAAATCCTGCCATATCGACAGGATTTTTCATAATTGAGTATTTTGTTGCATCGGCTATTTTTCAAAAATTGTTTTCCACTCTTTCTCCATTTACTTCGCCATTTTTTCTCCAATTTGGTGTTGCATTTTATGAAATTATAAAAACCTTTATTGGAGTGAAGATCTCGAACCCCTTATAACAAACGGGATTTCATGAACTTTTATAGAGATATGAACGCTTATGAAAAAAGGTCAGTATTTTACGATACCTAATTTCATGTATTTTCCGATCTCCTTTATACTGCAGTTTTGCTGTTTGGCTACAAACGCCATTATTATATCATGCCGGTGTGTTTTTTTCAATATTGAGTTTGTAGCAAGCATATTTGACAAATATTTTTTGCATTTTGTGTATAACGGCAATGGATTTTTCATATACTGTTATAAACTTTTTATGGAAATCCGACGGTAAATGGCGAATTTTTGCAAAAGGGGTTGCATTTGCCGAAAAAGTGTGGTACGATAAGAAAGGAAAATAGACGGCGACCAACTAGAGTGGGTGTAAACCCACTCTTTCGTATTATTTTGGCTGTTTGTTTTTGGCAGACAGGCGGGGCTTTGGAGGAATGGTATGGCAAAGAAAAAAGTGGCTGATGTTGTGCTGGCGCTGGCGCAGCCCATTGCAGCGGAAAACGGCTGCGAAGTGGTGGATATCGAATTTAAAAAAGAAGGCGCGGATTATTTCCTGCGCGTGTTTATCGATTTGCTGGATGCTGGGGAAGGGCAGACGGTTTCCCTCAATGAATGCGAAGCAGTCAGCCGGGCATTGAGTACAGCTTTGGACGAAGCAGACCCTATTGAACAGGCATATATGCTGGAAGTGTCGTCGCCGGGACTGGACCGGCCGCTGAAGAAAGATGCGGATTTTGAAAGGTTTTCCGGCCGTTTGGTGGAAGTGGGGCTCTATAAACCCATCCATGGCAGCAAGCTTGTAACCGGTACGTTGGTAGGGCTGCAGGACGGACAGATTATATTGACGCTGGATAGCGGTGAAAGATGGGGCATTGCACGGGGGGAACCGGCTTTTGTGAAGCTGGCCGTGGTATTTTAAAGTAAGGAGAGGTCAAAAAATAATGAACAGTGAATTTATGCTTGCGCTGGACCAATTGGAGCGGGAAAAGAATATCAGCAAGGATATTTTATTAGACGCGATTGAAGCGGCGCTTATTTCAGCTTATAAACGCAACTACAACACCAACCAAAATAATGTGCTGGTTAGCATAGACCGGGATAATGGCGAGGTCCAGGTGTTTGTGCAAAAAGAAGCGGTGGAGGAAGTCACTGACAGCCTCACGCAGATTTCGCTTGCAGATGCACGCAAGATAAGCGGCAATTATGAAATTGGCGACGTTGTCAATATGGAAGACACACCGGCGGCATTCGGCCGCATTGCGGCACAGACCGCCAAGCAGGTGGTTATGCAGCGTATCCGCGAAGCGGAACGGGCTTTGGTGTTTGATGAGTTTTCCGCCCATGAACATGATATCTTGGACGGCGTGGTGCAGCGGATTGAACGGAAAAATATCTATTTGGATGTGGGCCGTACCGAAGCGCTGCTCGCCCCGGGTGAGCAGGTACCGACAGAACGGTACGATTTTCACCAGCATTTAAAGGTCTATGTAACCGAGGTGCGCAAATCTACCAAGGGGCCGCTGGTCAATGTGTCGCGCACACGTCCGGGTTTGGTGGCTAAATTGTTTGAACTGGAAATCCCGGAAATCAAGAGCGGGATTGTGGAAATTAAGAGTATTGCCCGCGAACCCGGTTCCAGGACTAAAATGGCGGTGCTATCCAACGACCCAAATGTAGATCCCATCGGCGCCTGCATTGGTGCGCGCGGGACGCGGGTGCAGAGCATTGTGGATGAATTGTGCGGAGAGAAGATTGATATTGTCAATTACAGCGACGATCCGGCAGAATTTATCAAAGCAAGTTTAAATCCGGCTGAAGTGGTGAGCCTGACCGTTGATTCGGACACGCGGGAAGCGCATGTGGTAGTGCCGCATACCCAGCTTTCGCTGGCCATTGGCAAGGAAGGCCAGAATGCACGGCTGGCTGCGCGGCTGACTGGTTTTAAAATAGACATCAGCAGCGATAAACAGGCAGAGGAACCGGAGCAGTGAAGGGCCAATGGGAGCCGCAGCGCCAGTGCGCGGGTTGTATGCAGCGCAGGCCGCAGCGGGAAATGCTGCGGGTTGTCAAACAGCCGGGCGGGGCGGTAGTATTAGATACAAGCGGCCATGCAGACGGCCGCGGCGCTTATGTGTGCAGCGCCGGATGCGCCGGGCTGGCATGGAAAAAGAAACGGCTTTCCCGCATTTTGCGGTGTGAAGTGCCGTTTGAAATATATGAAGCAGTGCAGCAAATGTTAAATCGGGAGTGAGGAAGCATCGATAAGCTATTGGGACTTGTTTCGCTGGCTAGAAAAGCCGGCAAGCTGGCGCGCGGGGAAGAGATGACTAAAAACGCCGTCCGCGCGCGCCGCTGTTTCCTCGTAATCCTGGCGTCAGACGCCGGAACCAATACTGTAAAAAGCATCTGCAATAGCTGTCTATACTACCGCGTTCCATATATAATATGGGCGGACAAGGCAGCGTTGGGCAGGGCAACCGGCAGCGCTGTGCGCGCAGTCGTCGGCATTTTGGACGAAAGCTTTGCAAACGGGATACAGTCATTGCCCGGCGTCAATCTTAATGGAGGTGGGGAATATGCCGAAACCGAGGGTATACGAGATCGCAAAAGATTTGAATCAATCGAGTAAGGAAATTATAAATGAATTGGCAAAGTACGGGGTGGAAATCAAAAACCATATGGGGACGCTGGAACCGTCCGATATGGATTTGATTTATACCATTTATTTAAAACGGTATGACGATGGGCGCCCGATAGAAGAGGTGTTTGGCGAAATCAATGCCGACCGGCTGCGCGCTGAGGAGGAAAAACAGGCACAGGAGGCGGAAAGCGAAAAGCAGCAGCCGGAAATTTTGCCTGAAGAAGTAGAAATCGTCAAACAGGATAACCGCGCGTATGTGGATACCAGGCAAAACGTGGTCGATTTGGAAAAGATTGATTCCGAAAGCAAGGCGGCGGAACTCATCAGCGACGATACCATGGAAGAACGTTCGGTGAAGAAGCAAAAAATTTCAAAGAAAAACGCCCAAAACCAGCAGCGCGGCGGCAAAAGCCGGAACCAGCAAAGCCATAAAGGCAATGCACAGAGCCAGCAAGTACAGCAGCCCAAGAAAAAGGAAGATGCACCGGAAAAACAGGAACCTAAGGTGGTGGAGGTGCCTGATGAAATTTCGGTGGGCGATTTTGCTGCGCTATTAAAGCTGCCGGCAACAACCGTGGTGAAAAAACTGTTTGAAGCCGGTATTATGGCGTCGGTCAGCCAAAACATTGACTATGACACAGCGGCGCTCATTGGGGAAGATTTGGGATATACGGTCAATAAGCTTGTCATTGTGACTGAGGAAGATAAGCTGTTTAACGATGTAGAGGATTCGCCGGAGTCGCTCAAGCCGCGTTCGCCGGTTGTGGTGGTTATGGGCCACGTTGACCATGGGAAAACTTCCCTGTTGGATGCGATACGAAATACCAATGTCATTGCCAAAGAGGCGGGCGGCATTACCCAGCATATCGGCGCTTACCGTGTGCGTGTGGGCGACAAAAAAATCACCTTTTTGGACACCCCCGGCCATGAGGCGTTTACTGCCATGCGTGCCCGCGGCGCGCAGGTGACAGATATTGCAATTTTGGTAGTGGCGGCTGACGACGGTATCATGCCGCAGACGGTAGAAGCCATCAACCACGCCAAGGCGGCGGGCGTCACCATCATTGTTGCCATTAACAAGATTGACAAAGAAGGCGCCAACCCTGAGCGCATCAAACAGGAACTGACCGAATATGAGCTGGTGCCGGAGGATTGGGGCGGCGATACCATCTGCGTGCCCATCAGCGCAAAATTCAATCAGAATATTGATGAGCTTTTGGAAATGGTGCTGTTGGTTGCCGAAATGAAAGAACTCAAGGCAAACCCCGACCGCAAGGGCAAGGGTACGGTTGTGGAATCACGGTTAGACCGCGGCCGCGGCCCGGTGGCAACGGTATTGGTACAAAACGGGACGCTGCGTGTTGGCGATATCGTGGTGGCAGGCACGGCGGTTGGCCGTATCCGTGCAATGATAGACGACCGCGGCAACAATGTCAAAAAGGCCGGCCCGTCAGTACCGGTGGAGATTGTGGGTTTGAGCGAAGCGCCGGAAGGCGGCGATTTGGTCTATGCAGTGGATGATGAACGCAAGGCCCGTGAGGTGGTGGAAAAACGCAAGCTCAAGCAAAAGGAGGAGCGGATTGGTTCCCGCCGCGCCGTTTCGCTGGACGTGCTGTTTGACCAGATTAAAGAAGGCGAGATGAAAGAACTCAACATCATTGTCAAGGCCGACGTGCAGGGCTCGGTGGAGGCAGTGCGGCAGAGTTTGGAAAAGCTGTCTAACGAAGAGGTACGGGTGTCCTGTATCCACGGCGGCGTCGGCGGCATCACCGAATCGGATGTCATGCTGGCAGCGGCGTCCAACGCCATCATTGTCGGCTTTAACGTGCGCCCCGACAGCGGTGCAGTCGCGTCTGCCAAACGGGACGATGTGGACATCCGCACCTATCGCATCATCTATCAGGCCATAGAGGAAATTGAGGCGGCGATGAAGGGGATGCTTGCGCCGCAGTATCAGGAAGTGGTGCAGGGGCACGCTGAAGTGCGCACCACCTTTAAAGTCAGCGGCGTTGGCACGGTGGCAGGCTGCTATGTACAGGATGGTAAAATTTCCCGCAATTCACAGGTGCGGCTGGTGCGGGATGGGATTGTCATCCACGAGGGCGTGCTGTCGTCTTTAAAACGTTTTAAAGATGATGTAAAGGAAGTTGCTGCCGGGTATGAATGCGGCTGCGGCTTGGAAAACTATAATGACCTCAAAGAAGGCGATGTCATCGAATCGTTTATCATGGAAGAAGTAGAACGGTAAAGATAAAGAAGGAGAAGGGACAATGGCTGCACACCGAATGGAACGCATCAAGGAGGAAGTCCGGCGGGAGCTGTCGGCCATCCTCCGCGAATTGAAGGACCCGCGCATCCACACCATGACATCGGTTGTGGCGGTGGATGTGACAAAAGATTTAAAATATGCCAAAGCGCATATCAGTGTGATGGGCACAGAGCAGGAAAAACAGGATACCCTTGCGGCGCTTAAATGTGCGTCTGGATTTATCCGGCGGGAAATTTCCAGCCGTTTGGATTTGCGTATCACACCGGAATTTACGTTTGTGCTGGATACGTCCATTGATTATGGTATGCATATCAATGAGCTTTTGCACAAACTGCATGAGGAAGCGTGAACAAATATGGAGCAGGTTTTATCCATCATCCGCAAATATACTTCTTTTGCTGTCTGCGGGCATGTGAATCCTGACGGGGATTGTATCGGTTCTTGCACGGCGTTTTGCCGTGCGCTGGAAAAGCTTGGGAAACGGGCTGTTTTGCTGATAGGGCCCGAACAGGTGCCGGACCGCCTGATGGAAATTTGGGACGGCCGTTTCTGCGGGCCGGCAGACGGGGCAGAGGTATTTTGCGCCCTAGACTGTGCCGACGTGCAGCGGCTGAGCTGCGGCGCAGACGCATGGGAGCAGGTTCCGGTTACCATGTGCATTGACCATCACAAAACCAACGGCGGATTTGCACAAGCCAACCTGGTAGATGCCCAGGCGGCGGCAACGGGGGAATTGGTTTTTGCGGTAATCCAAGCGCTCGGCCTTTCGCTGACGGAAGAAGTTGCCCTGCCGCTGTACGGCGCTATTTGTGCTGATACCGGCAATTTCCGCTATTCTAACACAACGCCGCATACCCATGAAATTGCTGCGCGGCTTATGGAAACAGGGATTGATTTTTCCGGCCTTACCCGCCGGATGTTTGATACTATGACGATAGGGCAGCTCCAGGCACAGGCCTATGCGATGGAGCATTTGACCCTGCATTGCAACGGGCGGGTTGCGTTTATGCCAATGCCCTATCAATATTTGGAAGAACATGGTATGACGTTTGACGAGGTGGATTTTTTATCTTCCCTGCCCCGTACCATCGAGGGAGTGGAAGTAGGGGTATATTTCAAGCAGAAATCTGGCTGTGAAGTAAAAATCAGCCTGCGTTCCAACGATAGGGTGGATGTGGCTGCGCTGGCCGGCCGGTTTGGCGGCGGCGGGCATATCCGGGCGGCGGGCGCAACCATCTGCGGTACGCTGGAAAACGCGATGGCGCAGGTTTTGCAGGCGTTGGAGGAGGTTTTGTAACGGATGGACGGCATTTTGGTCATCCGCAAAGAAAAAGGATATACGTCGCACGATGTGGTAGCAGTTGTGCGGCGTATTTTACATACCAAAAAAGTGGGGCACACCGGTACGCTGGACCCAGATGCAGAAGGGGTATTGCCCATCTGCGTGGGGAAGGCCACCCGTGCGGCGGATATGCTTCCCAGTGACGGCAAGGAATATATTGCCGGCGTACGGCTGGGGCTGGTAACCAATACGCAGGATACGACGGGGGCCGTGCTGCAAACGCGGCTGGTGAAGGTATCTGAGGCGCAGATTTATGCTGCGGCCGCGCAATTTGTAGGGGAAATTATGCAAATCCCGCCTATGTATTCGGCGGTGAAAGTTGGCGGGAAAAAACTGTATGAGTATGCGCGCAAAGGGCAGGCGGTGGAACGTGCCCCGCGCTTGGTTACCATTTCTGCTTTGGATGTCTATGATGTGTCCAGGACAGGCTTTTTTATGCGGGTATCCTGCTCTAAAGGGACATATATCCGGACGCTGTGCCATGATATTGGGCAGGTATTGGGCTGCGGCGCAAGTATGGAATCGCTGGTGCGGACCAAAAGCGGCGGGTTTTCACTGGAAGAGGCGGTGACGTTATGCGAGTTGGAACGCGCTGTCAAAGAGGGCAGGGAAAAGGCGCTCTGCCGTCCGGTGGACAGCATATTTTCCGGCTATCCGGCTATCCGGCTCAATGCAGAGCAGACGTTCCGTATGCAAAACGGTGCGGTTTCCACTGTGCCGGAGGCATGCGGTATTTACCGGGTCTACGACGTGGACGGCCGGTTTTTGTGTGTGGGCGAAGTGGCGCCCCGCGGCAACCTCAGGGTGGTTAAAACAGTAAAATATTTTTTCTGAGAGAAAGGATGGGCGGAGATGGAAGTGCTGAGCAACGGGTCTCAGCGTGATACAGTTGTCGCATTGGGAAAATTTGACGGCGTACATGTCGGGCATATCCGTCTGTTACAGGAAACGGCGGCGGTTGCACACAAAAAGGCCCTGTATGCGCTGGCCTTTACCTTCCGGATACCTGGCCGGGATGTGCTGATGACCGACCAGGAAAAATGGTTGGCTTTGTTACAGTACGGGATGGACGGCGTCCATTTTGAAACTTTAACAGACGCTTTTATGCAGCTTACGCCTGAGCAGTTTTTAGAAGAGGTGTTGCTGAAAAAATGGAAGGTGCGGCATATTGTCGTGGGGTTTAACTACCGTTTTGGGCATCGGCGTTTGGGGGATGCAGCGCTTCTGCTGCGGCTGTGTGCGGAACGGCAGATTGGTTTGACGGTAATTGACCCGGTGATGCAAGGCGGCAGTGCGGTGAGCAGCACACGGGTACGCCAGGCAGTGGGCATTGGCGATATGGAGGAGGTGCAAAAGCTGCTGGGACGCCCTTTTGCGGTGGCCGGCGAGGTGATGCCGGGCAAACGGCTGGGGCGGGAAATTGGATTCCCGACAGTCAATTTGTATCCGGATGTACACCTGGTTTTGCCGCAGCGTGGGGTTTATGTAACCGGGCTTTTGTGCGACGGCAGGCGGTATGCCGGTATGACCAATGTTGGCCTGAACCCGACGGTAGAACATATCCGCCATCCAAAGGTGGAAACGCATGTGTTTGATTTTCACCGGGATTTGTATGGCAAGCAGGTGCGGGTGGAGTTTTTTCACAAAATCCGGGAGGAAAAAGCATTTGCGGGGGTGGAGCAGCTCAAAGGACAGCTGGAGAGGGATGTTCAGATTGCAAAGGCGTATTGGAAAACGTTATAAAAAAACACAAGCCCATATTATGGGCTTGTGTTTTTTTATAATTTAAGCCATACAGCGGGCGACAACTTCCCGCATTTCATCAATCCGGTTTTCCATATCCGCCACCAGTTTAAACTGTGTCCGCGCGCGGTCAAGGTTTTGGCCTTCACGGTGGATACGGAAATAGGTATCGCCGTCCAGATGGTCGCCCAGAAAGCGGATGCCGCATTCCAGCGTCATGAGGATGGCCGATTCGGGCAGAAGCTCAATTTCCCGTTTGGTAATGCTGGATTTAAGCTCTTCTAAAAACCCTTTGGTGAACTGCTCAAACAGCGGCAAGTCCAGGCAGACGATGGACAAATCCCGCTCATCCTCCTCCACCAGGTTGGCGCCGAACCGGATGGAATCGCCGTAGTCGTACAGCATGGAACCGGGCATGACGGTGTCTAAATCAATGACGCAGATGCCCTCGCCGGTTTTGTCGTCAATCATAACGTTGTTGAACTTGGTATCATTGTGCGTCACCCGCAGCGGGATGCTGCCGCCGGCAATGGCGTCTACCAGCAGGCCGCCCATATCCCGCCGGGCCATGGCAAATTCGATTTCTGGCAGGACGTCTTTTTTGCGGCCGGTTTTGTCGTTTTCTACCGCTTTGGCAAAGGTGTCGAACCGGATGCGCGTGTTGTGGAAATTGGGGATGGTTTCGTACAAATCGCCGGCCGGATAGTCGGCCAGCATATTCTGGAAGCGCCCAAATGCCCGCGCTGCGTAGTAAAAATGCTCTGGCTTTTCTACAATCTGATAGGTGCGCGCGCCGTCAATAAACAGGTACATGCGGAAGTAATCCCCCTGCGGCGTCCGGTAAAAGGTATGGCCGTCCTTGGTTGGGATGATGGTAAGCGTTTCCCGCCTGGGATCGCCGCCGTGCGCAAGGATCCGTTCCCGCAAAAAAGAGGTTACCCCTTGGATGTTGTGCATCACCTGTTCCGGGTACTGGAATACGTCGCTGTTGATGCGCTGCAATATGTATTGGTCCTGCGTGGTCTGCACACGGAAGGTGCTGTTGATATGCCCTTCGCCGTAAGGCGCCGTTTCGGTTACATCCCCGTCAATAGAAAAATGTGAAATAATGTCGGTTAAATCATATCCCGTCATAATACCCCTCCTGTATCATCTGTTTCATGGCGGCGGTAACCGCTTCCTTGTCCTCGCGGTAGGTCATGCCGTACCATTGGTCGGCATTGGGCAGCACCTTGACGGTCGCTTTGCCCGACTGAATGAGCTTGTCTACGACAAACGGCAGGAAGAATTCCCCCTTTTGCAGGTCGCCGTTTTGTAAAAAGTCTTGGAAGCCCGCTTCCAAATCGTCAAAAATAACCGGCGTAAAACCCCACAGGTTCATGGAAACCAGCGTGTCCTGCGGCAGGTCGTGCCAGGTTTCGCCGTCGTCGCTGTATTGGAAATTTTTGATTTTAGTACGCTCGGTAATATGGCGCAGCCGCCCATCTGCAATATCGCACACGCCGCGGGCAACCGTGCCGTTTTCAGTCAGCGTCTTGGCGAGCTCGTAGGCCACCATGCAAAAATCGTATCCCTTTGCCTGCGCCAAATGCTGGTACAGCGCGGTGTAGGCATTGCGGCCATAGTAGTCGTCTGCATTGATGACGGCAAACGGCTCTTTTACCACATCCTTGCAGCACAGCACCGCATGGCCGGTGCCCCATGGTTTTGTGCGGCCTGCCGGGATGTGCTCCATGGTCTGGAACACATATTCCACATCCATCTGTTTGGCAATCCGGTCGCCGACCAGACGGCGGAACTCCGCCTCCATTTCCTGTTTGATGATAAAAACCGCCCTGTCAAAGCCTGCCTTTTTGGCGTCGTATACCGAAAAATCCAGCAGCACTTCCCCGTTTGTGCCAACCGGCTCCATCTGCTTTAATCCCCCGAACCGGCTTCCCATCCCGGCTGCCATGACAACGAGTGTTGCGTTTGCCATTTTGGTATCCTCCTGTCCTTTATTTGGTTGCACTGTCTTTATCTTATCATCCTTTTGATACAATCTCTTTACCAAAAAGGACATAACATTTGCATATTTAGACAATCTGTGCTATACTGATAAAAAAGGGGGTGGGCTGGATGGCATACCAGGCGGTTACGCTGCACGATTTGTTCCGCATCAGGCAAATTGTGACTGTCCACTATTTTGAATATGGGAAAAATTATGTATTTACCGGTGAGCAGCATGACTTTTGGGAGTTTGTCTACGTTGACAGGGGAGAGGTGGATGTGCTGGCGGCAAATGTGTGGAGCCGCCTGCGGCAGGGGCAGATGGTATTCCACTGCCCGGGGGAATTCCATAACATCCGCGCGACCGGCGAGGTGGCGCCCAACCTGGTGGTGGTATCGTTTGTGTGCAAGTCTGCGGCTATGCAGTATTTTCACGGGAAAACCTTTTGGGTGCGGGATGCCGAAAAGCGGCTGCTGGGCGAACTGGTTGGAGAAGCAGAACTGGCGTTTTCATCCCATTTGGGCGACCCGTTTTTACAAAAGCTGGAGCGGGCCGCACACCCTAAAATAGCAGGCGGGGAACAGATGATACGGCTGGATTTGGAAAAGCTGCTGCTTTCGCTTTACCGCGGCGGCCAGCCGGAGGGGAATACTTCCCTTTTCCAGCAGAGGGCGGAAGACGGGCTGGCACAGGATATTATGGTATACTTGCAGGAACATTTGGGGGAACATATCACTTTGACGCAGCTTTCGGAAACGCTACATGTCAGCCCCACTGCTATGAAGGCGGCGTTCCGGAAGCAAAAAGGCATGGGGATTATGGCCTATTTTACCAAGATGAAAATGGAACGGGCGAAGGGGTAGATACGGGAAGACGCATACAACGTAACCCAAATTCCCGCCTTGCTAGGATACGATTCTATCCACCATTTTTCCAGACGGTTTAAGGCGGTTACCGGGCTTTCGCCGACGGAATACGCCCGTTCGGTGAAGGCGATACAGGAAGGGGGGAAGGATGCCGGGGGAAGGCGCTAGATAAATTTTTTCATATGCTTGAGCGCACTTTTTTCCAAACGCGATACCTGCGCCTGGGAAATGCCAATTTCATCGGCCACTTCCATTTGTGTACGGCCTTTGAAAAACCGGAGGTTTAAAATGTGTTTTTCGCGGGGGTTTAAATGTTTCATGGCCTCTTTAAGGGAGATTTCTTCCAGCCAGTTTTCATCCATGTTTTTGTCGTCTTTTACCTGGTCCATAACAAATATTGCGTCCCCGCCGTCATTGTAAACCGGCTCGTAAAGGCTCATGGGGTCTTGAATGGCATCTAGGGCAAACACCACGTCTTCTTTTGGCATGTCCAGTTCTTTGGCAATTTCGGTGATGGTTGGTTCGCGTTCTAAGTTTGCAGTCAGTTTTTCTTTGGCCTGCAGGGCTTTGTAGGCAATATCCCGCAGCGAGCGGCTGACACGGATGGAGTTGTTGTCCCGCAGGTAGCGCCGGATTTCCCCAATAATCATAGGTACGGCATAGGTAGAAAACCGGACGCCCAGCGAAGTATCAAAATTGTCAATGGATTTCATCAGACCAATGCAGCCCACCTGGAACAGGTCGTCGGCGTTTTCGCCGCGGCCGGAAAACCGCTGGATGACCGACAGTACCAGCCGGAGGTTGCCTTGGATAAATTCTTCGCGCGCGCTTTTGTCGCCCGCGTGGATGCGTTCAAATAATTTTTGTTTTTCTTCGTTAGACAGTATGGGCAGTTTTGCTGTATTGACACCACAGATTTCGACTTTATTCATCATAAAAACCTCCCATTACCTTTTACAAAAGTTGGTACTTTCAGTATTCCCTGCGCCAGCCCTTTTATTCTATTGCCAGAATCCAAAATTTGGTTTTTGGGTTGATTTGATTTTGACAAATGTAATAAAAAAAAAGATCCTTTTTTGTTTTGATTTTGTAAAAATACCCTTGAAAAATCACAGAAAAAGAAATACAATAAAGATGTATGTGTTTGAAGGTGAATTTACATAAAAGGAGTGTGCATAATTGAATCGGTTTTCAGCGGTCATCTTAGCGGCCGGACAGGGTACGCGGATGAAATCGGAACGCTGCAAGGTATTGCACGAAATTTGCTCTAAGCCGCTGCTGCGGTGGGTATACGATGCCTGCACTGCGGCGGGCAGCGAAAAAACAGTGATGGTCATTGGCCACAAAAAGGAAGAAGTTGTCCAAGCGCTGGGCGATGACAAATGCTACGCCGTGCAAAATGAACGCAAGGGCACCGGACACGCGGTACAAATGGCACAGGGGGAATTTCAGGGGTACAGCGGCACCATTGTGGTGTTGAACGGCGATACGCCGCTTATTTCGGCAAAGACCATCCAGCAGGCAGTCGCGCATCATGTATCCAGCGGCGCCAGCGCAACCGTGCTTTCTGCCAAACTGGACAACCCAGCCGGTTATGGCCGTATTGTACGGGATTTGGAAGGGAAACTGCGCAAGATTGTTGAGCAAAAGGACGCCGACGATTATGAAAAAACGCTGCACGAGGTCAATTCCGGCATGTACTGTTTTGATGCGGCTGCGCTGTTTGAGGCGCTGTCCAAGGTACAAAACAACAATGCGCAGGGGGAATACTATTTGACCGATACCATTGCCATATTAAAAGAAGCGGGCAAGCCGGTAGAGGCCTATTGTATGGAACATGCAGAGGAGCTGCTGGGCGTCAACGACCGGGAAGGGCTTGCTGCCGCGCAGAAAATTAAGCAGGCGCAAATCAACCGCGCGCTGATGGCGTCGGGCGTGACCATGATTGACCCGGATACCGTATATTGCGACGATACTGTGCAGATTGGCTGCGATACCATTTTATATCCCAATGTCGTGCTAAAGGGCAGTACGGTCATTGGCAAGGGCTGTGTGGTGGAACTGGGTACCACCATTGAAAACAGCACCATTGGCGACCGGGTACATATCAAATGCTCTGTGGTTTTGGACGCTAGGGTGGGGGACGATACCACCGTTGGCCCGTTTGCCTATATCCGGCCCAATTCCAGCATTGGCGCACATGTCAGGATCGGCGATTTTGTAGAGATTAAAAATTCTAGCATTGACGACGGTACCAAGGTGTCACATTTGACCTATGTAGGCGACAGCGACGTGGGCAAACGGGTCAATTTTGGCTGCGGTACAGTCACAGTCAACTATGACGGCAAGCAAAAGCACCGCACCACCATTGGCGACGACGCGTTCATTGGCTGCAATACCAATCTGGTTGCGCCGGTTACGCTGGGCAACCGCGCGTTTACCGCAGCGGGTTCTACCATTACTGACGACGTGGAAGAGGAAGCACTGGCCATTGCACGGAGCAGGCAGGTTGTAAAATCTGGCTGGCGAAAAAATAAATAGGGGGATTCACATGATTGCACACGGGAAAAATATCAAAATCTTTACGGCAAATTCCAATCCGGAGTTTGCAAAAAAGATTGCAGAGCATTTGGGGGTTTCAGTTGGGAAGTCGGAAGTCGGCACTTTCTCGGACGGCGAGATTTTTGTAAACATCGGGGAAACAGTCCGCGGCAGCGACGTGTTTGTGGTGCAGTCCACCTGCAGCCCGGTAAACAACAACATCATGGAGCTGCTCATTATGATTGATGCTTTCCGCCGGGCATCTGCCGGGCGTATTACGGCGGTTATCCCGTATTTTGGATATGCGCGGCAGGACCGCAAGGCCAAAGCGCGGGACCCGATTTCGTCTAAGCTGGTGGCCGACCTCATTGCCACCGCCGGCGCCGACCGGGTGCTGACGATGGATTTGCATGCGCCGCAGATTCAAGGCTTTTTCAATGTGCCGGTGGACCATCTGCTGGGCGTACCGGTGCTCAGTAAATATTACAGGGAAAAATTCAAAGGTTTAGAGCAGGAAACGGTGGTAGTATCGCCCGATTTGGGCAGCGTAACCCGGGCGCGCAACTTTGCACAGCGCATTGATACCCCCATTGCCATTATTGACAAGCGCCGTCCCAAGGCCAACGTGGCAGAGGTCATGAATATTATCGGCGATATCAAGGATAAAAACGTTATTTTGGTGGATGATATGATTGATACGGCCGGCACCATTACGCAGGGTGCGCAGGCGCTCATCGACCGCGGGGCCAAAAAGGTATTTGCCTGCTGTACGCATGGCGTGCTGTCGGGGCCTGCGATAGACCGTATCCGCGATTCGGTCATTGAAGAACTGGTTATTTTAGATACCGTGCCGCTGCCAAAGGAAAAGCAGATTGACAAAATCAAGGTGCTCACCGTTGCGCCGGTATTTGGCGAAGCAATTGAGCGGATTTATGAGGATTTGTCGGTCAGCACATTGTTTGTATAATATTTTGATTGGGAAAGGGAACGGTATAAAGGATGATACAATTGCAAATGAAGCCGGATTTGGAGCAGTCGCTCAACCGGATTGACGCCTGGTACCAGGGGGAGGTGCTGGACCGTGCGCCTGTTGATTTTGGCCCCCAGTACCGGCGCAACGAGGCGCTGGATCACATGCAGTTTTCCTCCTTGCGGGAACGGTGGATGAGTGTGGATTATCACATGGAGTGCATCCGGGCCATGGTGCCGGAACAGCCTGTTTTGGGCGACGGCATCCCCAATGTGATACTTGATTTGGGGCCGGTATTTTTTTCGGCGCTGTACGGCGGGGAACTTGTGTTTGGAGAAGACACCTCCTGGATGGATCCGTTTGTCACATCCTATGACCAGCCGCTGCATATGCACATGGCGGGCAATGTGTATTTTGACAAAATGGAAGAGCTGATAAAATCCGCTCTTGAGCAATTTGCGGGGCAGGTCAATATCGGATATCCCGATTTGCATCCCGGGCTGGACTGCCTGGCTTGCTTTCGCGGCAGCGAAACACTGTGTTTTGACTTATATGAATATCCCGACGAACTCAAGCGGCTGGCCGGGCAGGTTATCGATGATTTTGAAAAGCTGTTCCGCCATTATCACCGGCTGGTTGCAGAGCACGGGCAGCTTTCTATTAGCTGGATGGGCGTCCCATCGCGGGAAAGCATGCACATCCCGTCGTGTGATTTTTCCTATATGATTTCCCCCGCGCAGTTTGAAGAATTTGTACTGCCAGTGATACAGCGGGAAGCAAAAATGGCCCGGCACAATGTATTTCATATGGATGGGCCGGGTGTTGCGCGGCATGTGGATATGATATGTTCCATACCGGAAATCCAGGCGGTGCAGTGGGTGCCGGGAGCCGGCGAGCCCGATCCGGTTACCAAATGGGTGCCGTTGCTGCAAACCATCCGCAGCCATGGGAAATCGGTGTATGTATATGTATCCCCGCAGGAACTGGATGCGTTCTTGGCGGCCATGCCGCCGAAAGGCGTGTTTATCCATTGTGACACCACCGACCGGGAGGTACAAAAGCAGGTTTTGAAAAAAGTGGAAAAGTGGACATAAGCGAAAACAGATAGCCGCAGTGCGCACCATTTGCTGTGGCTATTTCTTTTGTTGCAGCAATCGAGGAGGGGAAACAGCATGATTTTGATGGCGGGGCTTGGCAATCCGGAAGCGCGCTACAGCGGGACGCGGCACAACATTGGGTTTGACGCAGTGGATATCATTGCGGACGCCTTTGATATCAAAATAAAAAAAATCAAATGCAAAGCCGTATATGGCGAAGGGGTTATTGGCGGGGAAAAGGTGCTTTTGTCAAAACCGCAGACGTATATGAACAACAGCGGGGAAAGCATCCGCGATATGGCGGCTTATTTCCATCTGGAACCGGCGCAGATTGTGGTTTTCAATGACGATATCAGCCTGCCCCCGGGACGGGTCCGGATCCGTGCAAAAGGGAGCGATGGCGGGCACAACGGGTTAAAGTCTATTATCTATCAGCTGCAGTCTGACCAGTTTGTACGGGTACGGATTGGCGTCGGTGCGCCGCCGCACGCGGACTATGATTTGGCGGACTATGTGCTGGGGCGGTATACGCCGGAGGACATTGCGGCGCTCAAGCCCCTGATGCAGTCTATGCCGGACATTGCAGAGTGCTTGGTGACGCAGGGTGTGCAGGCGGCAATGAACCGCTATAACGGCGCATAGCGTTTGGAAGGAGGTGGCCTGGTGATGCAGGCGTTTACCAAGCTGCTGGAACCCATGCCGGAGTTTTCTATGCTGGTGGAAAATATCCAAAAGCAGTCTACGCCGGTTTGTGTGGTGGGGGTGACGGGCAGCCAGAAAAACCATCTGTTTTATGCGGCGTCTGCTGCGGCGGGCAAGCGCTGCCTGGTGATTGCGGCGGACGAACTGGAGGCGCGCCGTATCCGCGACGATTTACAGTATTTTTTTTCGGGTAATGCGGAGCTCTTTCCTACGAAAGAATATGTGTTCTATGATGTGGATGTATCCACCCATCAGGGAGAGACAGCCCGTATCCGCGTATTAGACCGGTTAAAGGATGCCGGGGCGGTGGTGGCTAGTATCCAGTCGCTTATGCAGTATACCCTGCCAAAAGAACTGTTCGATCGGTTTTCCCTGACGCTGGAGGTTGGCGGGGTGCTGGAGCTGTCTCATCTGATAGGGCGTTTGGCCATGATGGGCTATAAGCGGGTGCCGTCGGTGGAAGGGATTGGGCAGTTTGCCGTCCGCGGCTCGATTGTGGATATCTATTCCCCTGCCGGGAAGTATCCTGTCCGGGTGGAGTTTTTTGACGATGAGGTGGATTCCATCCGTGATTTTGACCCGGTGACACAGATTTCGGTGGAAAAGCGGCAAACGGCGGATATCTGCCCGGTGCGGGAACTGCTGTATACGCCGGAACAGGCGGAAGCGGTGGCTGGGCGGATTGAAAAGCAGAAAAATGAAAATTTGCATACCGATGTGGAAAAACTGCGGGAAACACCGTATTTTGCTTCGCAGGATAAATATATGCCGTTTTTTTACGACCATGTGCCTACGCTGCTGGAATATCTTGGTGATGATTGGATGGTTTTTTTTGATGAACCGCACGTTGCCAGTGAAAAGGCGGCGGTATTTGAACAGGAGCAGAATGAACTGATTGCCGAATTGCTGGAAAAGGGGCTGTTTGCAAAGTGCAGGGGGGCGTATCTGGCCGGTTATACCGAATTGGCGCGGGAAGCGGCTAGGCGGCCGGTCGTTGCCGCCGCCGCGCTGTCCTATAGCTGCCCGGATTTACAGCCCAAGCATTTGATTAGCCTGACCGCGAAAACCTTGCAGTCCTACAGCGGCAATTTGGAATTTTTATTTGATGATGTAAGTTACTGGAAACGCAACGGATACCGTATCCTGGTGCTGCTGGGCAGCAAGACCAAGCTGGAAAGCCTGTCGCAGGGGCTGTCGGAGCGCGGTATGGAGGCGGTGGTGGTTGAGCAGCCAGACCGGCCGCCGGAGCCAGGGCAAATTATGCTCTCCTGCGGTACGCTGGCAAAGGGCTTTGAATATCCTACCATTAAGGCGGTGGTGGTGAGCGACGGCGAGCTGTTCCGTCAGCCAAGAAAGAAAAAACAGGCCAAAAAGAAGCAAAAAAATGCCATCCAGAGCTTTGACGATCTGCAAATCGGCGACTATGTGGTACACCGTACCCATGGCATTGGGCAGTATGTGGGCATCCAGCAGCTGGTGGTGGACAAGGTGACAAAGGATTACATCAAAATCAAGTACAAGGGCAGCGATATGCTCTATGTACCCACCAACCAACTGGATATGCTGCACAAGTATGTGGGCGCGGACGCCCCAAAGGTAAAACTCAATTCCCTTGGCGGGATGGAGTGGCAAAAGACGACGGCCAAGGTCAAGGAGAGCGTGGAGGAACTGGCAGAAGGGCTGATAAAGCTGTATGCAGCGCGCAGCCAGATACCCGGCCATGTGTATCCTCCCGATACGCCGTGGCAGCGGGAGTTTGAAGAGACTTTCCCGTATGAGGAAACCAAAGACCAGCTGCAATGCATCGGCGAAGTGAAACGGGATATGGAGGCGGGCAAGAGCATGGACCGCCTGCTGTGCGGCGATGTGGGTTACGGCAAAACCGAGGTTGCTATGCGCGCAGCCTTTAAATGCGTGATGGATTCTATGCAGGTGGCTTATCTGGTGCCGACGACCATATTGGCACAGCAGCATTACAACAACTTTTGTGCGCGGATGAAGGATTTTCCGATAAAAATTGAAATGCTGTCCCGGTTCCGTTCCAAAAAGGAACAGCAGCAGATTGTCAAAAAACTGCAAAATGGGGAAATCGATATTGTCATCGGTACCCACCGGCTGCTGCAAAAGGATGTCAAATTCCGCTCTTTGGGGCTGCTGATTGTGGACGAGGAGCAGCGGTTTGGCGTCGGGCACAAGGAGCGTATCAAGGAAATGAAGCAGGATGTGGATGTGCTCACCCTTTCGGCTACGCCAATCCCGCGGACGCTGCACATGGCGATGGTGGGCATCCGGGATTTGTCGGTCATTACGGAACCGCCGCAGGACCGCTATCCGGTGCAGACCTTTGTGCTGGAAAATAACGCGGCGGTCATCCAAAACGCCATGGAGCGGGAGCTGGCCCAGGCGTTGGAGGGCGGGTGCCTTGGCGTCTCCTACGGCATCCGCTACTCCCCCGGCATCGACCGCCGGGAGCTGGAGCGGACGGCGGCGGTATGCCGCTGCGCCGACAAGCTCATCGCCGCCCACCTGCGCAGTGACGCCGGGGAGATCATGGACGCCGCCCGGGAATTTCTGGACGTGGGCGCGGCATTGGGGCTTCCCGTGCAGGTCTCCCACATCGGCTCTATGGCGGGCTTCGGCCAGATGGAAGCCTTTTTGCGTATGGTGGACAGCTATCGGATGAACGGCCTGCGGGTGAGCTGCGACTGCTATCCCTACTACGCCTTCTCCACTGCCATCGGCTCCACCACCTACGACGAGGGCTGGCTGGAGCGGCTCGCCCTTTCGGACGCCATCGCCCGCCTGGGCGAGCGCGAGAAGCGCATCCTCGCCCTGCGCTTCTATGACGGCAAGACGCAGATGGAGGTGGCGAGCGAGATCAACATCTCCCAGGCGCAGGTCTCCCGCCTGGAAAAGAACGCCATCGCGCAGATCAAAAAGAGCATATTCGTCCAGTGAGCACAAAAAAGCCCCGCCATGTTTCATGGCGGGGCTTCTGCCAGGGGGAATTGTGGAGTGGGAATAAAATCAGAACTCGAACTCGGACTGCTTGGTCGGCGCGAACAGCCGGTAGGCAATGTCGCGGAAGTATTCGCCGGTCTTCTGCTGC
>CALGRC010000102.1 GCA_937959315.1 uncultured Clostridia bacterium
CATACGAGATGTGGTGTTGTGACTGGAGTTCTGACGTGTGCTCTTCCGATCTTCCTGTACAACGAGTGGAAACAGTATCTGGACCGCATTGTGTTTTACGAGCTGGTCAACAGTGGCCTCAGCCAGAGCGCGCAGGAGGATGCGTTCGGGTTTGTGCGGTCTCACGACGACACCGAAAACCCCTTTGCTGCAAAGCCGGTGTATCTGGCGGTGGCGAATGCCATCAAGCAGTTGCAGGATATGGAATGCATTGGCGGCCTGGAATTGGATAACAGCGATACCTATGGCGTCATATTCCAAAACCCGGAAAGCGGGGAATACCTGACCGCGCTTTGGGGGAAAGAAGGGAAAAAAGCCGCCGTCCAATTTGGGGCTGACGCGATTGACGTCATCGATATTTATGGGAATATAAGCAAGCACGTTGGCGTCGACGGCGTACATACGCTGTTTTTGACAGATGCGCCCATCTATGTGAAAGGCAATGTCCTGCCGGCGGCGGCGGAACCGTTCATTGAGCCGGAATCGGAAAGCATATCGTCGCCGCCAAACAGCGACGTGGTATTTACCATAGAAAGCAGCTATGGCAAACCGCTGGAATGGTCGGTGAAAGCAGGCGAAGGCAATATGGTGGAATCGGCGGAAATCACCGGCAGCCAGGACGGCGCTACCGTCAACTTGCGTCTGTCCGGGCGCACCGGCGACAAAGGGACGGTCATCATAGAAGCTACAGATAACGGGGTTCCGTGCTATCAAGCGGAATTTCCAATCCTGCTGCTGGAATCCATCCATCTGGATTTTAACACCGTGCCGTACAGTTATGCCAATTCCAAGCGGTGGAAAACAACCGTTTCGGTTACCAACAACAAGGAGACGCCGATTGAAGGATCGTTTGTCATCAACGGCCCAGAGAGTTTACGGCAGGTTTTACCAACGATTGCTTTGCCGGTGATTGAGCCGGGCCAAACGCACACCTTTTCCTTTAACCTGCCGGAGCTGAAAAGCCGCGAGAGCCAGACGCTGGAAGGCCGGGTTGTGCTGGACGACGGCGAATGGACGGACTTTTCCTACAATATGTTTTTCAACGGGATCATCTATGCGACGGAAAAACCGGTCATTGACGGTGTTATTGATGAGGGCGAATGGAGCATGACGTCACCCATTTATATCAATACGGAAGAACGGGCGGCAAATCTGCCTACCTGGGGCGGCGTCAACGATTTGAGCGCGACCGCCAGCCTGATGTGGGATGAGGAAGCGCTGTACCTAGGCGTTACGGTAGAGGATAACGTGCACAAAAACGACCGCCAGCCTTCAGACAGCTGGAACGGCGACGGGTTGCAGTTTGGCTTTGCCTATTACCGGCCCAGCCTGACCAGCCAGGCGGGTTCGTTCGAGGAGCTGGCGCTTGCGTTAAATGACGATGGGCAGCCGATGGCGTACCGGTTTGGTACCGAAACAGATAAGCTCATCGGCGATGTTTTAAACGATATCGAATACAAGGCGACGCGGTCGGGTACAAAGACCTATTACGAGGCAAAATTCCCGTGGAGTTTCCTGCTGCCGGTAACGGAAGAACCGGTCATGGAAGCGGGCGACGAATTCCTGTTTACCATTTTGGTCAATGAAGACGACGGCGCAGGCCGGGCAGGATGGATTGAATATGGCGGCGGTATCGGGGGGACCAAAGATAAAAATCAATTTATGGGCGGTTCCCTGTTTGCCAAGATAGAGTAATGCGCAACCTGGTGTATACCGATATAAAGGTGTAAAACGTATACAGAAAAAAGGAGGGTTCGTATTGAAACGCAAGTGGTTTGCAATGTTGATGGCTGTGGTGTATGGTGTTAGTTTACTGGCAGTCGCAGCCCCCGCCGGCGTGGCTTCTGCGGCGGAAATAGTATTGGTAGATGAGGAGTTCGGTTCCGGCTGGTCTGGCAGCGCTCTTCCGTCCGGCTGGTATACCTCCAATGGAGGGAATGTGGAATACCCTGAAAATGGGTTAACAGAAGATGCAGCGCTGGCACAGGAAAACGGGGAAGGGTTGACCGGTGAAGTAACCGAAGGCGTAGCAAAGTTTTCCAACGCAGGGGCGTCGGACAACCGGCTGGTCATCCCCTTTGAACGGGTGACAAGGGAAGACGGCGGGAACCTGCAGATTGACATCCGGTTTGCATTGGAAAATGCAGAAGGGAAAACAGCCGCACCGGAATTTGCGCTGTTTGATTCGCAGATGCCGACTGCGCATGTAAGGCCAAACGGGCATGTTACCAGCATCCTGACCTATGCGGACGGGGCAGCGCTTTTGGGACGGAATTCAACGGCTAATTGGTGGAGCAGCTATTATGACATTTACCGGTGGGCTCCGGAAACCGAAAGCAAAAAGCTGATGACATTTACCTATGTGCTGGGTTTAGAAGCAGGGACGCAGACCACCTTTGTCGATGGGGTGCAAAAGGCGTCGCAGCCGATCAATACCTGGGCTTATACGGATAATGACGGGAACACGCTGGAAGGGTACGACCATTTGGCGCTCCGTATTAAAAACGGGACTATGTACCTGGATGCAGTCAGTATAGCGAAAGTTGGTACGGAACCAGAACCGGAGCCAGAACCGGAGCCGGAGCCGGGTGCACAGGAAGTATTGGTAGATGAAGACTTCAACGGCGATTGGAGTTCTGCCAGCATGCCTGACCGGCGCCAATAACTACCAGCGGTTTTACTACGCCATCCCGGCCGGTGCCGCAATCACAAAATGCGGAAGCGGCGTGACCGGACTGGACGGGGGCGCGATGGAGCTTTCCTATCCATCGCCTGATGCGGGCAGCGATAGTACCGCAGGTTATACGACGGCATATTTCAAACTGAATGATGCCAACGCCCTGAAACTGGGGCAGGAGGATATTGTACGGATTGAATTAGACCTGGCGCTTGCGTCGAATGCAAGGTTTGATTTTGGGATGTTCGATTCTGTACAGACTGGGATTGATGACAATGGGTTCCCGGATGCCGCCAGGATCCAATCGCAGCTGGCCTATACCGACGGCGGGGGGAACCTGGGCGTAAAGAACGGCTCTGCCGCCAACTGGTGGAGCGGCAGCTGGAACAATATACAGGGTTCGTACACCGCGGATACGGTGATGGAACTGGCCATTGAACTGGATATGGCAGCCAAAAAGGCAGATTACTATGTCAATGGCGTACAGGTGCTGACAGATATTGACATCATGAGTTCCAATTACAAAAAAGCGCCCAATTTTGACACGTTTTATGTCGGCGGCCACACCGGCCCGGTGTATGTAGACCGGTTTACCGTCATCAAAAACCCGTCGGAGGAACCAGAACCAGAGCCAGAACCGGAGCAGATCACTGCCACTGCAACTTCGTCCGCCGGTTCCGACCGGGTCACGGTGGTATTCAGTGAAGCGGTTACGGTGGACAGTGCGCAGGTATCTACCGCCACGCTTGCCAAATCGACAGGCGACGGCGCAGCACCCCAGGTGACAGGGGTTTCACAAGAGCAGGGCAATGACGCAATCGTTATTTTCACGCTGAACCAGCCGCTGCCGGACGAGACGGCGACTTATACCCTGACGTTTGGCAAAAGCGTAGCGGTTGCGCAGGGGTCCATCAACCTGCTGCCGGAATCTGTTACATTTTCCACCAAAAGCACCAGCGCGGTAGCGGTTTGGCCGGAATATGAGATCACCTTTGACGATGCAAACCCCGGCTATTCCTCGGCAGCGCCGGTTACCATCGGCCAGGATGCGACGGTAACGCTGGCAGCCTCTGGCGTGTGGGATGGCGACGTCACAAACGCGGTTCCGGACGACCGTTCCGCTTTTGGGCAGCAGTTTGGCAACGCGCTTGCCATTAACCGTTCGGGAAACAGCGTCGGCAATCAGGATTCCGTTACAATAACTGTGCCGAAATCGACCGACCAGTATGTTTTCAGCTTTGATTATTTATCGACCGGCGCAAAAGAGAACCTGTTTTACGTGCAAGATATGGCAAGCAATGCGATGATCTTCCAGAGCGGCGCCGGCGTCGGGACAGGGTTCCGCCTGCCGACGGACGGCGCCTGGGCTCCGTCGCAGATGGTCGACGATGCCGACAGCGGCCCGGATGAATGGCACAATGTGGCAATCTACCGCAGCGGGACGGTGGCGCAGTTCTATTTCGACGGGAAGTTCGTCGGCCAGTCGGACACATATTATCCGGCCAACGGCGGGACTTACCGGTTTGTGATTGACAACCGCGGGAAAGTGTCCGGACACATGTATTTTGACAACATCAGCCTGCGTTCTGTGCAGGACGGCACGATTTTGACAGACGTCACAACGTCCGGCACCACGCTGGCTGTGGATTTTGCAAACCTGGTAAATTTCTCAGCGGGCGATATCACGCTGGATAAGGTGGGCGGTTCCACCGATGTGCAGGTTTCCGGCGCGGCCCTGTATGGGAATAAGAAACTGGTATTGACGTTAGACCAGCCGCTTGATGATGGGCTGTATGCGTTGAACTTGGGAGAAACCGTATCTGCGGTGGTCAGCGACGGTTCGCTTCCAAACTATGGGGTAAATGCGAGCCTGCAGTTTACGGTTGGGGAAGCGCCGGCAGGCATAACGGAGATGGCGTTTACCGGATACGATGGGCAGACCTACCCGCCGGTTGACGGGATGCTTTCGGAAACGAAGGAATTGACGGTGACCGGCGCGGCCCAGCAGCCCGTTTTAAAGAAGGGCGGCGCGGCGGTGGCCGGCACATGGACAAATACCGGTATGGGGTACCGCTTTGCCGCAGACGATTACCTGGATCCGGAGTCCGGCTATGAGCTGATGGTTGGGGATGCGACGGTGGCAGCGTTTACGACTGCACCCAGCCAAGGCGTCCTCATCAAAGGGCTTCAGGTTGATGAAAACAACCAGGCAACCGCAGAATATATTTACACCGCAGCGGGTACGGCGCCCAAAACCATACAACTGTCGGTCGCCTCTTATGACGGTATGGAAATGAAGGCGATTGCCATAGAAGAGTTTGATACGGAACACAAATCCGGGCCAATAGCAGTCACGCTGGTCGATGCGGCAGGCGGTACGGAAATCCGCGGGTTTGCATGGGATGCCGATAGCCAGAAACCGCTGGCGCCCTATGCAGTGAAATAAGGCATGTGGATTGTAAAAGAATGGGCAGATTGACGGGGGATATTATGAAAAAGAAATTGGCAATACTTCTTTGCAGTTTGTTTTTACTGCAAAATGTAACCGGTCTAGATCGGAAGAGCGTCGTGTAGGGAAA
>CALGRC010000103.1 GCA_937959315.1 uncultured Clostridia bacterium
TGATAACTGTTTTTGTTTATTGGGATAAATATGCGCATAAATATTTAACGTTGTTTCAACCTGTTCATGCCCCAAGCGTTCAGCAACTTCAAGCGGGGAAATCCCCATTTCAAACAATAACGCGCAATGTGAGTGACGAATATCGTGGATCCTGATACGTTTTACACCGCTGTTTTTTATCCCTCTCTGCATTTCATGTTCCATAAAATACTTTGTAACTTGAAACAATCTATCAGTGTCATTCAGGCAATATATTGAACCCATATAATCCTTGATGTCTGCAAGAAGAAAATCAGGGACTGTTATTATACGTCTGCCCTTAGGTGTTTTTGGCGGCGTGATAACATCTTTGCCGTCAATTCTCTGATAAGACTTTGAAATACTGATTGTTTTGTGCTCAAAATCTATATCACCCGGAGTTAAAGCCAGCAATTCACCTAACCGCATCCCCGTCCAAAATAAAGTCATAAACGCCGTGTATGATTTTTGCTTATCCATGATCCCGTCTATAAATTTCGAAAATTCCTCTTTTGTCCAAAATTGCATTTCATCCGCTTTGTTCTTACCCATGCTTCCGGCTTTTCTGCAAGGATTGTTTTTGAGATCGTAATATTTCACCGCATAGTTGAAAATAGCTGTCAACTGATTGTTGATCGTTCTCAAATACGTTTGTGAGTATCCTTGCGCAATAAGCTCATTCTGCCATTTACGAATATCTGCAGCTGTAATGCTGCTTATACTTTTCTTTGCGAAATATGGCAGTATTTTCAGATCAATGATATACTTTTTGTTTTTCATCGTGTTTACGCGAAGCCGAGGCCCCATATCCTCATAGTAAAGCTTGAGAAACTCTTCAAAAGCCATATTAAAATCAGCTTGTTGCGAAGCGAGAAAATTTCTCACATATTCTTCCGCCTCCCGTTTTGTAGCAAAGCCGCGTTTCGTTGTTTTTCTGCGTACGCCCTGCCAATCCGTATATCTGAATTGGATAAGCCATTTACCCGTTTTCTTATCCTTTTGCGCTTTCAATTTCACCCTCTCCTTTACACGCTATATCCAAACCAGCGTTTCTTAAAATAGTCTCTTGGAATCTTACCTGCGATTACAATGTACCCGTCATTTTTTAGCTCATTATTCAGACCTCTTATTATTTTATAAGCGTGTCCCAATGATATATCGAGCATTTCCGCCATTTCCGGAGCTGTAATATAAATTTTGTTTTCATTCATAATCGTGTCACCTCGCTTAATTTTTTGTAGCTTATTCGCTACATTAACCATTATAGCGCAATCGCTACATTTTGTCAAGTGATAAATTTAATTTTTATAATTTATTCATATTTTATATTTTTTCAAAAGGTATGGACTTTTGATTATGTTTATGATATAATTGTAGCGAGTAAACTATAAAAAGGATTGAAAACATATGACGATAGGCGAAAAAATCAAATATTTCAGAACTCGTATTGGCATTACTCAGGGAAAGCTCGCTGAACTTTCCGGTATTCACCCTGTATCTATACGAAAATACGAAACAAACAAAATGATACCGCAAGCACAACAGATTGACCGAATTGCCGAAGCACTCGGCGTAAGCTCATTTGCGATTGCGGGATTTGAAAACAATATAAGACTTGAAACAATAGGCGATTTTATGGGACTGCTTATTATGCTTATAAAAACAAAACTTCTTGTTGTTGATGGTGAAAGAGATGCGGACGATATTTATAAGGCTGAAACGGTTTCTTTCAAAGTCAATCCGCTTATCTCTCAATTTTTTAACGCAACTGTTTCTGAAAAAGAATTTAATGCAAGCGATATTATGTATCACCTAAAAAGAAACAACATTCTCAATGATATATTGAATTGGGAGAAAATAAATTACAGATATGAAAAATGTGCCGCAGAAATTTGCGACACACCGGATAAAAATACGCAAGCAGCTTTAGAGCAATTAAAGAACGATAAAGAAGCAATCGAGATGGAACTGCAACGCTCCAATATCTTGCTTGATTCAAAAGGCGGTATCTCTGTTAAGATTCCACCCAATTATTTGGGCTGATACTTTATTGATACTATAAAATTGTACTCAAAATGTACTCAACCGCAAAAAATAATCCCCGAAAACCCACTGTTTATGCAGGTTTCGGGGATTTTTCGTTTTATTCCCACTCTATCGTCGCTGGCGGCTTGCTGGTCACGTCATAAACAATCCGATTTACATGTGCCACCTCATTGATAATTCGGCCGGATACCTTTTCCAAAACATCAAACGGAATCCGCGCCCAATCAGCAGTCATAAAATCGCTGGTTGTTACGGCGCGCAGAGCTACCGTATAGTCATATGTCCGCCCATCCCCCATCACACCAACGCTGCGCATATTGGTTAACACCGCAAAATACTGGTGAATATTCCGGTCTAATCCAGCTTTTGACAATTCTTCGCGGAAAATTAAATCAGCATCTTTCAGCAGTTCCAATTTTTCCTTGGTAATATCGCCAATGACACGAATGGCCAACCCCGGCCCCGGAAATGGTTGCCGCCATACCAAAAATTCCGGAATACCGAGCTCTAGGCCTACCCTGCGCACCTCATCTTTAAATAAGTCACGGAGGGGTTCGATAATTTCTTTAAAATCAACATAATCCGGCAATCCGCCGACATTATGATGGCTTTTTATCACTGCGGCATCACCCGCGCCGCTTTCAATAACATCCGGATAAATGGTTCCCTGCACCAGAAAATCCACAGTACCAATTTTTTTTGCTTCCTCTTCAAAAACACGGATAAACTCCTCACCAATGATTTTCCGCTTGGTTTCTGGGTCACTAACGCCAGAAAGCTTATTTAAAAAGCGCTCCTCTGCATTGACCCGAATCAAATTCATATCAAACTGCTCGCGGAAAATCCGTTCCACCTCATCGCCCTCATTTTTGCGCAACAAACCATGATCTACAAATATACAAGTGAGCTGTTTGCCAACCGCTTTGTGAATCATCACTGCCGCTACCGAACTATCCACGCCGCCGGAAAGGGCACACAGCACCTTTTTATCTCCAATTTTTTCCTTTAATGCTTCAATTGACTGGCGCGCAAATGCATCCATCCGCCAATCACCCGAAACACCGCACACTTGGTAAAGAAAATTGCGCAGCATGTCCTGCCCAAAAGTTGTATGTTCAACCTCCGGATGAAACTGCACCGCATACAATTTCCGGGAAACATCCTCCATTGCCGCAACTGGACAGCTATCCGTATGGGCAGATATCCTAAATCCATCCGGCACCTGTAGAATCCGGTCAGTATGGCTCATCCAGCAGGTAGATACCGGCTCTACTCCTTCAAACAACTGGCTATCCCCATCCAGTGAAAGGTCTGTTTTCCCAAACTCACTGACGTCCGCGCCGCCAACCTTGCCGCCAAGCAAATAAGCCATCAACTGGCAGCCATAACAAATCCCCAATACCGGAATACCCAGCTCAAAAATCTCTTTCCCGCACCGCGGCGCATCATCAAGGTAAACGCTATTGGGGCCGCCGGTAAATATAATCCCCTTTGGCTGTTTTTTTAAGATACGTTCCAAGCCTACGGTATAAGGCATTACCTCACAATATACCCCGCAGTCACGTACCCGCCGCGCAATCAACTGGTTATACTGCCCGCCAAAGTCTAAAACGATAACTACTTCATGTCCCATTCCCGCTTCTCCCCTTTTTCATACTCTTTTTTCATTATACCGGCATTTCCCCGTTTTTGCAACAAAAATCTTGGGAAACATCCAAAACCATACCCGCCTGCTGGTCAAACAGATAAACCCCCATAGAAAACGGCACCAGCTGTACACGTTTCGCAATCTGCTTTGGATGCATTCCCGCAAGATGCGGCAGCCGCCGTGCAATCCAACCAGTATCCCCTATGTAATCATGCAGCCTCTGCCTTTTTTCTTCATCCAGCCGTACCGGTGACCATTCAGGCAGATGAGCGCCTGAATGGGATTGTACATAATCCCAAAGCTTCCAAAAACGGCACACCAAAGGTTTTGTACCGCTCTGCCAACACCTGATAGAGCGCTTGCCTTGAAAGCGAACGGTCAAACAGCCCATTTCCCCGGAAATAGACGGCCAACATATGCAGCACCGCATAGCAGTCGCCTTCCGCCTGTGCAAACAAAAATGCCATTGCTTTTGGAAAGCAGCCGCTGTTATAATACCGGTTTAGGATATCTTCTACATCTTTCAATTCCAAAATATCCGAATAAGACATCCAGCGGTTGGCAATCACCTCATAAGGAGGGTGCGGCTGGAAACGGTACCCATACCTATCCGCCTCCGCCCGCAGGCGCGATCCCTTGAGCAGCTTTAAAAATCCAAGCTGCAATACATGCGGGCGCAGTGCCAACACCTGATTGACCGATTGGCGGAACCGCCTCAATCCCTCATATGGCAATCCGGCAATCAGGTCAACATGAATATGGATATTGCCTTTTGCCAAAAGACGTGTTATTTTTTCTTCCAACCGCGCAAACGAAATGGCGCGGGAAACGTTGGAAATGGTATCTTCATTGGTGGATTGTATACAAATTTCAAACTGCATCAGCCCAGACGGTGCAGTTTCTAACAACCCTAATGTTTCATCGTCCAGCAAATCGCCAGCCAGCTCAAAATGAAACCGTGTTTTCCCAGGGTGCTGTATCAAATACCGGAAAATTTCCCGTGCGCGCCGGGCATCCGCATTGAAAGTGCGGTCTACCAGCTTTACCAACGGCACCTCATGATCAATAAAGAATTGCAATTCCTGTTTCACCCGCTCCAACGGCAAAAACCGCACATTCCCAGGCGCGCCCGACAGACAATATGCACATGAATACGGACACCCCCGGCTGGTTTCATAATACACAATTTGTCCTGGGTTGACATCCAATCCCCTATCATACACAAACGGCAATGTATCCAGCGGCGGAAAAAACCGGGACAGCGGATTGCTATGTATCTGTTCTGCCTGCCGCCAAACCAAACCGCAAACACCATCCAAGGGGCGTCCTTCTTGCAATGCGGCCACCAACTCACAAATAGAGTGCTCCCCTTCGCCGCACAAAATATAATCCACTGCTGGATGATCACGCAAAATTGCCTCCGGATCATAGGACACCTCATACCCGCCCAACAGAATTTTACAGTTTGGTGCAGCCTGTTTCAGGTCAGCACACACCCGCAGCACCAGGCTGATGTTCCAAATATAGCATGAAAACGCCACCACATCAGCATGGTACCGATAGATACCGCCTGTGATGGCGTCTGCCTGTTCGTTGATGGTATATTCTACCATCTGCACGTCACACTTGCCTTCCAGCGCACGGTACAGGCAGCGCACCGCAAGGCTGGTGTGAATATATTTTGCATTGATTGCCGTTAACAGTATTTTCATTGATACCAAGCCGCCTTTGCCATTGATACTATTATCCTATCACAAAA
>CALGRC010000104.1 GCA_937959315.1 uncultured Clostridia bacterium
AGCAATTCTACATCCCGTTCCATAGCGGCTGATATCAGCTGGCGGTGTTCCCGTAAAATTGCGTCATCTCCTGGCCGGTAACGCACAGGGACGCCGGCGGCGGCCCGCACAAACCCAAAGTGGTGCATATTCTCCATCCCTCCCCACTGTGACAATATCTTTACTGTAACATATTTTGGATATAATTTCAACTTTATTTGGTATGGAAAGAAAAAATAGATGACAAGAAATGAAAAAATATTGTATAATAATCAAAAAAATAATGGGGGCAGAAGCAATGTTTCGAGAGATGAGGCGGGTTCGGCAGCAGTTGAGCAATGCAGAGTCAATGGCGGTATTGAAAGACGGGAAAACTGGGGTTTTAGGAGTGTGCGGCGACCAGGGCTATCCTTATACCGTCCCGGTCAACTATGTTTACGCTGATGGAAAAATTTATATTCACTGTTCAAAAACCGGCCATAAACTGGACGCTATCTATAGGGATAACAAAGTGTCTTTCTGCGTAATTGACAGGGATGATATCCTGGCAGAAAAACTGACTACACGTTATCGGAGCGTTATCCTTTTCGGCAGGGCTAAAATTGTGGAAGGCGAAAAAGACATCCGCCATGCCGCTTTGCTGCTCGGGCTGAAATATTGCCGGGATTCGCAGACGGTAAATGCTGAAATCAAACGGGAATGGGGGCGGTTTTGCTGTGTAGAAATTGTAATTGAGCATATGACTGGGAAAAAAGGGGGGTTGATATCATCCCCCAATTTATAGAAAACCGTTGCTTTTTGACGGTAAATACCCCATGCATCGTTTGTATATCCTGGAAAAATAGGACATATTTTCAAATCCACAGGAAACCGCGGCGGCAGATACCGGCATCCCTTCCGCAATCAACCGTTTGGCCTCTTTGCAGCGGACCATATGGATATATTCTACAACTGTCTGCCCTGTTACCCGTTTAAATTCCCGTGAAAAATAAAATTTGCTGAGCCCGGCATGGGCAGATAGTTCATCTAGTGTCAGCGGGCGGGTGAGATTTTGGCAAATGTACATCATACTATCTTTGATACGGGCAACGGATTGCGCAGAAGAATCGTTTTGCATAGGATCTTCAGATGCCGTGTACGATTCGCGCAAAAATATCAAAAGTCCCAGTACCGCATGGCGGATTTTTGCCGTACGGCACATGCCAGCATTCCCATACTCCGTAATAATCTGTTCAAATTTCTCGGATGCCGCAGTGTCGTGGATTCTTTCGTGAAAGTGGAGCTTGCCGGTAAAAATTCCATTGCTGTTACAAAAATCCTGATCAATTATGAGGCAATAATATCGCATTCCTGTATCACTGAAAATGGTGTGTAAGATATTGGAATTGCAAACAAACAGCTCGCCGCATGAAAATAAAAATTCTTTTGTTTCGCATTTCACGGTGCCGCTCCCAGAGATACAGTATAGGATTTCTGTGTTCGCATGCCAGTTCGGGTACAAGTATCCGTTGCTTTTTACCGCTTCATCCAAATGAAAAATAAATGGAAGTTCCGGATTATCCATGATATGCGGTTCATAAATCCTGTTTGTCATAGGCACCTCCCACTGAGCAAGATTGTGTCAAAAGTTATCAACATCCGTTATTGCAAACCTATATTTTTTATTATACAATATTACCGTATCAAAGGCAATTGTTTTTGTAAGCGCAATAAAAAACAGTGAGGAAGGTGAATGGTTTATGGGTTCATTTCCAATCGGCGTAATTTTAGAGTCCTTCCGTTTGGAGCGGGGGCTCGCAATCAAAAAGGCTGCTGAAATTGGCGCCGACGGTATCCAGATGTATGCAACAAAAGGGGAAAATGCACCGGAAAACCTTAGCGCATCCGCAAGGAAAGAGTTGCTCCGGGAAGTCAAAGATGCAGGGTTGGTTTTTTCTGCGCTCTGCGGCGATTTGGGGATGGGATTTGGAAACCCGGAATACAATCCGGAACTAATAGAAAAATCCAAACGCATTGTGGATTTGGCAAAAGATTTGGAAACAGATATTGTTACAACGCATATTGGCGTTGTGCCAAAAGATACAAATGCAGAACGGTACAAAATTATGCAGGAAGCGTGCTATACCCTTTCCCGCTATGCCGACAGCGTAGATGCACATTTTGCCATTGAAACAGGGCCAGAACCGGCGGATGTACTCAAAGGATTTTTAGATGCCTTGGGTTCTACCGGCGTTGCTGTTAATTTAGATCCGGCTAATTTAAAAATGGTGACAGGCGACGACCCTGTGCAAGCAGTTTATACATTAAAGGATTACATTGTTCATACCCATGCAAAAGACGGCAACCGTTTGCGGGAGTGCAATCCGGAATATATATACCGTGTAGTACATCCGGTCCCGGAAGATATCCAAGGCGTTGCATTTTTTGAAGAGGTCCCGCTCGGGACTGGCAGCGTTGACTTCCCCCGCTATCTAAAAGCGCTTGCAGACATTGGATACCGCGGTTTTTTAACCATTGAGCGGGAAACGGGCGATACGCCTGAACAAGATATCCGTACTGCATATAATTTTTTGAAACAGTCAATTTCTAACATATAGGGATTGGCAGGATAAAGGAGGATAAAAATATGGGAAATATAAAAATTGCACTGATTGGAGCCGGCAATATTGCAAATACGCATTTGGACAGCTATACCCGTGTTCCCCAGGCGGAAATTTATGCAATATGCGATATCAACCCAGCCCGGCTCCATGAAACGGCTGATAAATTTCATATTGAACGGCGGTATACCGATTTGGATACCATGCTGCGTGAATTACCAGAACTGGATGCGGCAGACGTATGCGTTTGGAATTGCAGCCATGCAGCCTGTGCGGTAAAAGCGCTCAATGCCGGGTTGCATGTGCTTTGTGAAAAACCGATGGCTTACACGGCCGATGAAGCAGTGAAAATGCAGCAAGCGGCAGAAAAAAACCAAAAGCTGCTCATGATTGGTTTTGTGCTCCGGTTTTCTGACCAGGCAAACATTGCAAAGGATTTTATTGACAATGGCTATCTGGGGGATATTTATTATGCCAAAGCGCAATATGTCCGGCGCCATGGCAACCCGGGTGGATGGTTTGCAGACAAACAGCGCAGCGGCGGCGGCCCGGTCATTGATTTGGGGGTTCATGTTATCGATTTGACCCGGTATTTGATGGGCAATCCAAAACCGGTGAGTGTTTATGCAGTTGCCGGAGAAGCATTGGGCAAACGCGACTATTTAAAAACCAGCGTTGGCTGGATTCCACAGGATGCAAAACCGGACGATCCCTGCACAGTCGAGGATTTTGCAACGGCGCTTATCCGGTATGACAACGGTGCAGTGACGCATTTGGAAACTACCTACAGCTTAAATGGGCCAGAC
>CALGRC010000105.1 GCA_937959315.1 uncultured Clostridia bacterium
AAAATGGCAACCATTCTTTTCATACGTTTATCCTTTCGTACCGCATCCTATTCTAACACAGCGGTATTTGAAATTGGGGTTAAACCGTTCCGGACATTCCATACAAATGCCTTCACCGTATCGCCCGGTTGAAATTCCTGCGGAAGGAGGATATCCGCTTCTATCGCCCGTTCCTGCTCCGCAGACGACATTTGGACGCTTTCCAGTTCTACCGCAATCAGCTTCTGGCCGGCATATACCGCCAACGCCAACGTCACCTCCGGCGTTGCCGTATCATTTTTATGCACCGCTGCACGGATACTCACCGTATCCCCCGCTTGCAGGCTGCCCGCAGGTCCCCCGTCAACCGTCACATCGGCAATATTTGCATACAGCGGGCCGCCTTCCACCGTAAAATCAATCACCGTATCGGTACCACCCGCTACCTCTTCAACCGTTTCGACTGCTTTAGAAACCACAATATGATACTGCTCCAGCCTCTGCAATGGCAAACTGCCGGGATCAATGGTCATGGTATAAGTCTTCGATTGTGCGTCATATTTTCCCGTGGTGCCCACCGGTATATCCTGCCATCCGGCGGACAGCGCAATGTTGTCGCCCGTCATGGTCGCCGCATTCATTTCGCTTGCAAAGGTAATTAGTACCTTGCTGGTCTGGGCGCCAACCGTCCCATCGTCCCTGGCTGTGCTGCTGCCGCCCGCGTCCTGGAACTGCACCTGTGCAACCTGCGGCCGCTGCAAGAGGCGGTCAACCGAAATGTTGTCAAAATATCCTTCGGTATCCGTTTCAGCATTTGCCGGTGCATATAAAGATAATCTAAACAGGTTAAAATTGGTAAGCGCGTTGCTGAACGCCAGCTCATATTTTGTGTCATCCACCCACAGCGTATAGCTGGTACCCGCGGTATCCCAAACTGCAACGACATCTACCCATTCGCCGGGCGTGTAGCTGCCAATGGATGCATTCTGTGCATTTTTCACCGCACCGCCTTCAAATTTTACAAGCATCGAACCCTTGGAAGCACCGGAACTATCCTGCCCTTTGACTTCAATCCCGCTAAATGCCTTTGTCTCAGTGGGGGTAAATATGGATGCTTTGAATTGGATGACGCCGGTATAAGGCGTTTTCTCAAATTCTGTGCGGTTGGCGTTCGGATCCTTCTGCTTGCCTGCAAATACCGTAAGCTTCAGCGAATCGCCGTAATCGCCCTTCGGGGCCTGGGCAACGTCTACCGCGCTGACCGAATCTTCCACATTGTAGATCACCCATCCATCCCTACCGCTTGCAAAATCGTCCTGGATGATGTTTTCCATTTCGGCCGCCTGAAGCGGGACAACCGCACTCCTTCTGGTCGCGCCGTCTGTATCAGCCGCCACCGCCGAAATCGCATATTCCCCCGCAGGGATGGCATTGATGGTATATGTATATCCATCGGCGCCGGGCTGGCCTTCCCCAAGCACTTCCTCACCGTTATAAAACGTCACCGAAGCAATGTCCGCATCCGAAGAGGATGCTGCAGCTTTTAACACAACATCCGCCCCAGCCTTTGCATACCCCCGGCTGATGGACGGGTCAAGCGTAACCGTCAGCGACTGGTTTACCGCCGTCATCGTAAATGCCGTCGTCCCCGTCAGTGTCTGGTCAAAAAAGTCGGTAATCTCATCCGAAAAACGGATGTTATATGTCTGGCCGGCTTCCAGGGCCCCCTCGTCAAACGAAAGCCGGTAGTAATTGGAATCTACAATGGACGCCGTATACGGCACTGTTTCCCCGGCGCCGTCTGTCACAACAATGCTGCTATCATTGAGCGCACCCTTTTTCACCGAGGTGTTAAATTGAAAATCCACCGTCCCATTTTTATAATTGACATTATCCAAATCGGAAACAGCCGTTACAACCGGGGCCGGCTTAGCAGCCGCTGCTGTTTCAGCGTATACCTTAACGTCGTCAAAATAGGTTTTCCCGCCAAAGCCGTCCCAGTCGGGCAGCTCTGTCCGGATAAATTTAATATTTTTATTAAATAACCCTTTCTCGCCTTCGTTATCCGCTGTTTTATACAATGGCTGGTCGTCCAGCTCCAATACGCCGTCAATATAAAAATCATACGTCCGGTTATTTAAATCCACCTTTGCCAGCACATGGTACCATGTGTTTTCTTTGCAGTCGGCAAATTCACTGTCTGCAATTGGCTTTAACAAGCTGTCGCACAGTTTAAATTTGCCGCCGTCAATCACCGCCAGATAGGGCATATAGTCCAAGCTGTCCCGCAGGCCAAACAAACCGCGGCGGATTGCGGTATTTTCAATCCAGATATTGGATTCAATTACCAAAACCGGCACCTCGGAACCTTGAATGGTGCCGGCCTTGCCGTTGACACTGAAATCAAAATTTATATTTGGCCCTGTCTTTCCATCCGGCAGCGTTTCAACCAAAAAAACTTTTCCGGGCTTGCTGCCGGCCGGGGCGTCTGTGACGCCTTTTGTCGATTTCCCCGCTGCGATATTGTTTACCTTAAACTCGCTGACCTCGGTAAGAACATGTTCTTTCCCGTCGTCGTAGCTGTTGTCAACATAGATGCCGTCCGCCGGCGCTTCCGCAAATACACTTGAGAAAGCGGTCGTGGATAAGGTCAATACAACTGCCATGAAAAGTGCAAACCGTTTTTTCATTTTCCCTACACTCCTTTTATCAACAATATTGTATAGCCCTATGTTAACGCCTTTGCAGGGACGGCGCCGTCCCTGCAAAGACGAAGTTTAACCTATTTTGCTCCATATACCGCAATCTCTGTCAAACTGTTCCAGGCGGAAACGGAAGTCCCGTGGCCATTGATCCTGACATACCGCGCATCTTTGGCGCTGAACCCGTAGGTCTCCAGTTCGGCCGTTTCACCGCTGGATTCTCCGTCAAAAGCAATTTCCCAGTTTTCACCGTCGGTCGAAACCATGATTTCAAAATCCTCTTTCCTGGCCGCCCCTTCATGCCATGCCAGAGCGACATCCGTGACTTTGTAAACGCTGCCCAAATCATACTGGATCCAGGCTTCGCCCATGGCGGACCAGCGTGTGCCGTAGTCCCCGTCAAGGGTATTTTCCGGGCTGTTCTCCGGCTGCGGGACGTCGCTGGCCTGGACAGACTGTATCGCAATCGCCTGCTGCCCTTCCGGGACGCCCTGCTTGATGGGAATATTGACATGTATTCGGTAAACGTTGATGCTTGCTGGATTATCCTTATCCGAAACGGTAATTTTGATATCGCCCGGCAATGCAGACGGATATTCAATATTTACCACATCGTCACTGGTGGTCGTGACCTGCGGCATGGCTTTGTCATCCGATACCAGGTTGTAAATGTATCCCTTCCGCAGCGGCGCAAACTCACCGACATCCTCGCCGTTAATCGCAATGGCCGACAACGTGGGCACTGTCACTTCCCCTTCCGGGATACTCCAGCTCTCCAACGGTACATACGACGTTACCGTGGGGAGCGCTTCCCCTGCTTCAAGCGGTTTGAATTCCACAGCAAAATTGCTGCTTGTTACCCCCTCCATATGGATGGCCAATTTGCGGATACCGACATTTTTATCCTGTGACGGCGGGTTGGGCGACGTTGGCAGCGGTACGGCGTCCATTACGCTGAATGTCGCCCGGCTGTCCCCGCTGATGCCCGCCCAAAGCTGTTTATCGTTGATGGTAAGGATTGCCGACCTGCCGTCCGGCTGTACCTCAATATCGGCCGTGGTGTGCATAAACCAGTACACCTCTGTTGGCAAATCCGCCGTAAATTCATCCTGTATTTTAACCCTGCTGCGGTTATCAAACAGCATATAGCCGCGTTTGGTGGAATTGACGCCCTTAAATTTGTATGCGTCGGTCAAATCCATAATCGCATACCCACCCTGGGGGTTGGTGTCAAATTCCACAATCTCCGCAGTTGCGTTCACATCCTGTTCATAAGATGCATCCGGGTTAAATACCAGACAGTTATGCCCCTCGGTTTTCTTTTTATAAAAGGTATATTCTGTCTGCGGGCTGTACCCGTCGATGTTGTAATCCTCTTTCCCCAAATCCATTGCCCAGCGTTCGCCGATGGCATCTATGATAAACGTACCAACGTCCAGGTTCCCATGCCCCGCATGCACCGGCCCGCCGTGGAACCCGACAAAAATGGCGTCGGCATCGTCCCACTCACTGCGCAGCGACCCGGTTTCCGCAACCCGGAAATAATTGTCCTTCGGGATGGAAACATCGTCGGTGTTATTATTTGGGTCATACCACAAAAGGTCATATGGGCTCACCCGGTTGCCGTTGCGAAGCATAGTGGCCCGCAGGTTTGTCAGGCTTGGGTCGCCCAGCTTGTTGGCAAACCAGAACATCAGCGGGGGGTTCACCGTCTCGTTGACGTCGGAATCGTGGTAATTGAAATGCCCCTGCGTACCCGCCACATACAGCGGGTAATAAGGCGTACGCCCCAGCTGCGGCGTTTCAAACAGGCCGTACGTTGTACCCACAGCCGCATCCAGTGTGGAAAAGCACTGGGTCAGGTAAGAGGTCGCAAACTGCCAGTAGGTGGGCCCTTCATCCCAAGCGCCGTCCGGCTGGTAGGAAACCAACATATACTCCAGCCCGCGGATGCCCGTCTCTAAAATCAAGCTGCACAGCCGTTCATCCGTTTCCGCAACGGCCGCCGCCGCAACGACCAAACTGCCGTTGCAAACCGCATTCCAGTTTAAATGGTGGTCGGCCCACACCCCTATCATGGGATCGCTGTAGGCTTCCAGGCCTGGTTTTAACCCTTTTTCCACAATGGCGTTGCGCAAAATCTCCCGTTCCTGCTCTGTCCAATCGTAATACAGCCAGTCATACCCGATGGATACCGTATACATCATTTCCGCCGCATCCAGGAAATGGACCGGGTTCCAGTCCGTCCAATCAACCGCTGCATTTTCCAGTTCTACCCACGCCCGGTCTTTATAGGCCTCTTCGCCGGTAATTTTATACAAAAGGCACAGTACCTCCACCCGCCGTTTTACAATGCGGACATAGTTGACCAGGTTCCCGTCCCCATACACCTGACGGTATGGCTCCGGCGGGCTGTCCATCATCTGTTCCGCTTCTTTCTTCAACGCTTCCAGCCACGAAGCCATGGTTTCATCTGTCTGAACCAGGCCTTTGAGCTCGTCAAACCGGTCCTGTGTCACCAGTACCCTTGGGTGCTGGTTATTCGGGTGTTTGGCTTTGATGTCGTCAATCACCTGCGTCCCGCTGGGACGTTCATAAATCAGGTTGCCAATCAGTTCATTGACCAGCATCTTATCCTCTACCGGGTCAAACACCTGCGTGTCGCCAATGACTACCAGCCCCCGGTAATCCTCATATACCACCTTGCCGATTTTCTCAACTTCCTCGCTAAGCGCCGCATAGCTTACGCCGTCAATCTCGCGGGCGGTTGCAGGGTGATCGATACCATATACCTCTTTCAAAAAAGACACAGGCACATAGACCGTCTCATCCACCTTAACCGGCGTTATATCCGGGTTTCCGGAAACGATGTCCCGCAGGATTTTATTTTGGTACATCCGGGGCCTGTCAATAAATATCCCCACTGCATTCCCCATTTTATCCTGCATCTTTTCGGTAAACATGATAAGATGCGGCAGCACTTCTGTCTCTTCCGGCGTGAGGGCTTCCAATTCCTCGGGCGAAAGCAGTGTGTCATTGCGGTATACGCGCATATCATCAATGTACAGCTTGCTCCCAACGCCATTGGTATCGCTGCAATTGATGCGGATGGTGGAAATACTGTTAAATACCAGGGAATTCTGAATGGGATACTGCGCAAGCAGCAGCTTGCCGTCAATATAGAAGTCCATCAGTTTTGTATCTGTGTTAAAAATAACCGAAACCTTATACCAGGTGTTTGTGCGGAATGGCTGCAATACCTTGTTATCAAAGGTAGCAAAATTCCCGTCTGTGGTCATCTTCACGCACATACCGCCCTGGTTGGATCCACTCTTTAATTCAAAAATGTTCCGGTTGACATTGTAATCCTCTGCATATAAAGAGACCTCCATCACAATGCTGCCGCTCATCAGATAGGAAAACCCCTTGTGGAAGGAAGGATACTGGTCGCGCACCCCCTCGGTGGTAGACAGCATCACAACCTTGTTGCCTTCCTCAAGAAATTCGCCCCTGGTAATCAGCCCGTTATTCGGGTAATAGGTAAATCCGTTCGGCACGTCCGATTTATTGTCCGCATTAAAATCTTCATTTAAATAGATACGGAACCCGCCATCATCCGGTTCCAGTTCAATGGGGTTGCGTTCCACATCTTCTGCCCCCCGCACGATAACATCCTCCAGCGGCTTTATAAGCTCCGCGTTGGAAGGGTTATCGGGCATAGGCTCTTCAACCACCGCCGTGGTCCCTTCATAGATATTTAAATCGTCTATTATAAGGCTGCCGCCAACCCCCTGCGGGTCAATTTGTTCAAAGCGTAGCAGCTTTAAATTTTGAAAAGCCGAGGCGCTTTTAAAGCTTGCGCCGGATATCCGCTTCTTTCCGTTGATATAAATATCAACAACCTTGCGTTTGAGATTGAGCCCCACTTGAATCCGCACCCATTCCCCGGGCGTATATTCCATGATGGGGTTGTCGCCTGTGTTATCTATAAAACAAATCTCGCCGTCCACATTCAGCTTTAAAAGGTTCACCGAAATATTATTGCTGTCACGCAGCATCAGCAAGGTACGTTCCAGGCCAATGCTGTCCGTCATGAAAAGGTATTCGATGAACATATTAGACGCTATCGGGGTTTCCCATTCCATATTTGTGTTGGGATTTTGGTTTAACCCATTCGGCGATGTCATAATTACAAGGCTTTTCCCATCTTTATCATAAATTTCCCTGCGCATGATAATCCCATTGTTGTTATTGAACGCAAACCCATCGCTAGTGCCGGTACCATCTGCGTCAAAGGTCGCCTGAAACAGTCTTGCGCCGTCAGCAAACACCGTTGTAAAGCTGAAACTGCTCACAAGCATCACCATTGCCAGCAACATTGATAGCCTTCTCAACAAAAACGCCTCCTTCATACCTTCACAACACAAAGCACAGCCGCCTTGCGTTTTGCAAGCGCTGCCATATGCAGCGCCGCCATACCCCGCCGATTATAAAATTCTATAGCCTTATTTTATAGTTGTTCCCGTAAATTTAGCAATATGGTGAAACTACGAATTTGTTGGTAATATTACTTTGTTGATACTAAAATATATTCTCCGCGCAAAATATAGAATTTTTGTACAATAGTTACTATCTTTTGGGAACAAAACATAACGGCGGCTGCCCTGCCAATAAAAAAGTGCACTAAGGCACACTTCAGCTCCCCTGCCCCTCATTCTTGAGGGGTGGGGTTGATTTTTATGTAGG
>CALGRC010000106.1 GCA_937959315.1 uncultured Clostridia bacterium
TTTTTTCAAGCAGAAGACGGCATACGAGATGTGGTGTTGTGACTGGAGTTCTGACGTGTGCTCTTCCGATCTATTTGTCAGCTTCAGAAACTTGCCAATCAGAAACACGGACTTTTCGCCGTGCCCGTATGGTTCCGGATCCTCATATTTGAAAGCCGCAACTTGCTCCCACTCGCCCATTTCATTTTTCTGATTGCGCATGTACTTTTTGTAACAATTTATTTTACATAGATCATGCAGCAGCGCAGCAATTGCAATTGTTTCGTCGCTATATTTCATGTTGTAATGCGATACGCATCTGCTTCTTGATAAATAATCGCAAAGACAGTAAAAAACATCTACACTGTGCATCACCAGTCCGCAGTCATAGTCGCCATGAAACATCGTGCTTGCAGGAGCCGTGAAAAAATCGCTGTTCTTTGAAGTTAAGTATCCCAGCAATTCATCAGCGCCCGGCCTATGTATATGCGTTTGATAAAGCTCTATAAATTCTTTCTTTGGATTCATCTGTCATTCCCCCTTCTCAGTATAGTTTAGAATAAGAATTCTTAATCACATGACACCGATGCTCCATCTCCAAGATCTCTTTATCAGAGAGGCCCTGGTCGTCTTTGTCTACCACTTCAACAAAAATTTCGTTTGGTTCAAAGCTGCCATATACTTCTTGCACCAAACCATCTTTGACAATAATGTAAATACAGGGATTGTCTGTTCCCTGCGGCGCTGTATGTATTTTATTTTGAGGCTGCGTCCCCTCATCATGCTCTATCTCCGTTCCAAAGTTCAGGAAAGCAATTATTTTATTGATATAATCGTCATCCCAGACATTACAGGAAATATATCTACGCTCCGCACCTTGTCCGACGTAAACCGTCACCTCTTCATCATGTATTTGCAGCAAGCAGTCCTTATGGTTCGCCGCTACAATCGCCAGATTTCCCAATTGTTTCATTACAGTCACACACCTTTCTTTTTAATTATCGCTAAATGCATTGTTGTTTCACCCGATTTTCTCTAAATATGACAATCAACACCAACAAGTACAGTTTCATCATCCAACGATGCTATAAATCTATTGAAAATCCTATGCCAGATACGCTCACGTTTATTTTTATCATCTACTTGGATATAATCTTGGTCGTGGTATACTCCATTCGCATCCAAATAAGCATATGCAAATGACGGATACTTAAACAGCTTGGCAACTTTCTGGCGAGCAAGATATTGTTGCATTGTTTCACCTTTGATGTAGTGCATTTTCCCAAATCTGGATATGCCTTCATCTGTAAAAGTGCCACATTCACCTTCTGGCATTTTCTTTTCTATAAAAGCCTTTTCCAAAGTGTGAAAACGCTTAACCATACTTTCTTTTACATACTCAAGCATCGCTTTCCACTGAATATCCTTTTTTCGGGCTGCGCAGACCCATCTATAGCCTTCGGGAGCCGGAAGCTGATCGTGAATACCCCAGCTTCGTTCACCAATGGAATATTCCTCGCATGTATCTTTTACAAGGAATAGGAACGGCCAACGCCCGCCGATGGAATACCAATCATAAAACGCATCGGGGTTATATAGGTATCCGTAACCGCCATAGTCCTCGTTATACTCAAAATAACGCTCTTTCTGCGCAAACTCGTCAAACGTCTTATATAGCTTTTTATAAGGAAAGTTCTTGATTGCCACCATTTTCTTTGCACGCTTAGAACGCTTCAGATGCTTTAACTGACCAAAATACTTCTGATATACTACGCCATCATCACCGACGACAAATTTGTTCCAAACTCTACGGTTTTTGGCGCTGACAATCTTACCTTCGGGAAGTTTAATACAATCTACTGTCCCGGTTTCATATTCCTTACGCAGTTCATCGGTATAATCTTCAAACTTCAAATAGTCTGGGTTATCCGTCTGTTCAGCATATGGTTCAAGTTTGCAGCTGATTTCGGTATCAACTCTGCGTCCGAAAGCTGTAGAACGGCTGTTCAGACTTTCAATAAAAAACCTCAACAAATAATTGTTTTCAGGTTCATTTTCTTTCAACAACTCTATGTTCTCTTGGATACGCTTATCAATTTCTGGCTCCGAATCCATTTTAGGAATTTCTACTGTTACCAATGTTAAAAAGTGCATAAAAACACCCCTTTCATAATAAATACATTACGGGCAACTGTGTTTTCTCCGTTGCCCGTAATGGCTCTTTCTAACCCGATATGGGATTTAAAATGCCAAATCAGTCTAAAATATAATCATTTGCCACATGATAAAATCTAATAGCGAAATAACCGACATTTACAGTCAAGCAGTTTGCCATCAAAATTCTCTGCATTTTCACCCGTTATGTACTTACTCTCTTTTCAAACCCCTCATAAATCGGTTCGTCACGTCAACCTTTTCGGCAGCAATGTTATATCCATTTTCACCGGCATATCCGGCTCGCCTTCATATTCATTGTTAACGCTGGTATATAGCCTAAGGCGTCTGTCCGCTCGCGGGTCAGTATCTTTAATGAGCGTTCCGTCTTCGCACTCGTACACCGGTCTTTTCCATGAATCTATTCCGATAAATTTTGCATCCATACCCTCACGCCTCCTCTATATCCTGAACAACGTCATCTACATCCGCTTGAGAGAAATGAAAAATATTCACCAGTTCGTCTTCGGTAAATCCAAGCCGGAACAGTTCCTCAATCGCCTCATGTGTCTTTCTCGCTGTGCAGGTATGCTCAACAATCCCACGAAGCAGAACCATGGCGCGGCCGTAGCTGATCCAGTTTTCCTGTTCAGCATAAACAACCTCGCCAGCTAATTCCTCACACGCTCCGCTGCGGAACACATACTTTTACAGCGCGCCGCTTTCATACGACACAACAACGCTGCTGCCGGACTCTACAAACTCTGCAATCACCTTAAAGAATCCATATACACCGTCCGGCGCTTGGTTATCAACCGTATCCAATTCCACAATATTACCGCCGTCATCATACAAAGGCTGAAAATCAAACCGGAAAAACGCATCGTCAAGATTTTCCATATGCCTTACATCCACGTTCTCATCCAACCGATATTCCGATTTGAACTTCAAAAAAGCCTTTTCGCAGTTTTCCGCACTTATTTTAAAATTTGAATATGTACTCATGTTTATCCTCCTCTATTTGTTCAGCTGGTTTAAAAATTCGTCTGCCGTCATTGTCTTTGTGCCAAGCGCCTCCGCCTTTTTCACTTTGGAACCGCCGGGCTTTTCGCCGATTACCAGAATATCTGTCTTTCCGGTAACGGAACCGCCGGCAATCCCGCCGTTTTGAACAATAAGGCTGTCCATTGCATTTCTGGTATACCCTTCCACCGTTCCTGTTACAACAACTATTTTTCCTTTCAACATATCATTTTGCTCCTTTTCTGTATCAATTTTGGGCTGCACAATCTCAATTCTGCAGCGCAGCCGATTCCATAACGCAAGATTCTCACTCTCGCTAAACCACTCATAAATGTTCCGGTGCAGCGTTTCTCCGATTCCTTCCAAGGTAGTAAAATCAAACGGCGCATCGTCAAATACTGCAGTTTCAAACGCCATGATATCTCCCTTAAAATAATCACTAATCGTCTTACTTGCATGTCTTCCAAGAAGCGGAATATCCACCGCCCTTAAAAATTTATTCAAGGTCGTGCTGCTGCTTTTCCGAACGGCGGCAATCAGCTTTTCATAAGATTTTTCGCCGAATCCGTCCATACCAATAATTTCATCACGATGTTTTTCCAAATCGTAAAGGTCTGTAAATTCCGCAAGCAAGCCTGCGGTTATCAATTTTTCAATCATACCTTCCGCCAGTCCCTCTATATTCATGGAATCCTTATCCGCAAAATGCACAAACTGCTTTATCAGCGAGCTTCCGCATGAAGAATTGGTACAATAAAGTTTTTCTACTTCTTTTCCGGTTTCGTCTGCCGTTTTCCTGATGACAGTCGGCGCACCGCAAAAGCTGCACTGACTTGGGATTACGACGTTGCCTTTGCCCGCGTCCATATTTTCCTCAACAGCCGGAATAATCATGTTCCGTTTGGAAATCAAGATCCTGTTGCCAATATGCAAATCAAGTTTTTTCACAAACGATACATTGTGCAGCGTCGCTTGCGTCATTGCGCAGCCGTCAATCTCGACCATTTCATAGACCGCCTTGGGAACGATACAGCCGCTCCGCGATGTATTCCACTCAATATCACGGAGGACGGTTTCATACAGCTCGTCCTCAAATTTAAAGGCAATCCCGTCTTTATAATGGTGCCCCGTAAATCCCCGGCTTTTGGAATACGGAATATCGTCATACTGAACAATCACACCGTCAATCGGAATACCGCTGATTTTTGCATCTTCCCTGATTTTCGTTATCCGCTCTTCCAAGGCCACTGCGTTTGTGCCTGTTTCAATTTTAAATGTCGGACAAACAGCAAACCCAAACTCTTGCAGTTTGGTCATGCGGCTGTACTTGCTGCTTATTTCTTCCAAGCCTTCCATAACTTTAAAGGCATTGAAATATATATTTCTGGACTTACAGATTTTCGGATCATATGCCCGGACGCTTCCCGCCGCCATGTTCCTACAAGTGCTGAATTGTTTATCTTCCGACAGTCCCGCATTCATTTTTTCAAAGTCATGGCTGTGAATAAACGCCTCACCCGAAACAGACAACCGTTTCTGATACGGAATCGTCAAGGGAATATTCATGAACGCCGGAATATTATGCGTTATGTCATCACCCTCAGAACCATTTCCGCGAGTAGCCGCCAATACAAGTTTGCCATCCTCATAATCAAGTCTGACAGTTAATCCATCCAGCTTGTACATCACCGTCGATTCCTTGCCGGCAATGAAACGCACCAAATCATCCACGCTTTTTGTTTTATCCATGGACAAAAGTGCAACAGGGTGGTTTACCTTTTGCAGTTCGCTCACCGAATGGTAGCCAACCGTGTTGGTCGGTGAGTTCGCCATTACAATACCCGTTTCGCTCTCCAGCCGCTGCAGTTCATCGAACAGCCTGTCGTATACTTCATCGGTAACGGGAGAATCGTTATAATTGTAATACGCATCCCGATACTCGTTGAGTTTGTCTACCAAATATCTTATTTTTTCAATTTTATTCATCGCTTCCTCCTTTGTCTTAATACACACATTGCGTTGCCCAATCCGGATTTTCAAGCTGCTCCCTTGCTTTCTGGACTGCAAGACTCTCGGCGTCTAAATACAGGCATTCTTTACCGGTAATTACAGTAGCGCCTCCCGTTACATATCTTAACCTTTCGTTTCCTGCCTCTAAAAGAATAACCGCGTCATCGTCTGCGATATGTTTCTGAAGTTCGGCAATAAAGTTATCAAATGAATCATCATCTATTTCTCCATCAGAATTTTTAAGTCCCGCAATTCCGCCGTAACAGCCAAAGCCAAAAACGGTATTGCCGCCAGCGTCTTGCCTTTCCCATAAATCTACTTCATCTTCACTGCCGCAAACATTCTGCATAAATGCTTTGAATCGTTCGGCGTCTTTGACATGAAAATAATTTGTACGGGTCGCACATTCATAATTTGCCATTTTCAACTTCCTTTCCCTCTGTCATTGTTTTCTTATCGGGAATTCAATTCCGAATGTCTTTTCCACCATTGCCATAAATGTTTCCGACAGCTCCTTAACAATCGAAAAATCTATCCCATCCCCTATTTCTGCACCGACGAATTCAGCGTACAGCTTAAACAGCCTCCAACACTCGTCCTCCACATAATCCAGATAGCCTGCCGGCGGATTTTGATACCTCGGCGTATCTGTAATGCGTTTGACAGTTCCATCAAACTCTTGATTCTCAATTTCTTGAACATCAGCTGACTCCACAGCCTTTTCCGTTTCTCCAGAGACAGAATAAATCTCCGCTGCGCCGCAATCCTCGCAAACAAAAGAAAATTTGCATATCCCGTCCGGTTCATCATGAACTTTGATTTTTATGCTATGCTTCTCATGACAAGGCATATTAGCATATGAGAAATCCCGATACACAACCGCATTATTTGATTTACTCCGAATCACGTCATATCCATCCCGGCGCGTCCATATGTAGTTTTTTTGCGAATTATCTTCATACAATCCACGCATTTCCGTAAAAGAGGGTTTGATGCAATAACAAAAACTGCCATTATATTTGCAGTCATCCTCCTCGTTTCGGTATGCCCCATTCTCCAACTTCTGACCAAATGGCTTATCCGGATTGTATTCCGCAAAAACCACTTCATCCCACTCTTTTTGAGCATTGATATGGTATATGATGATACCAGGATTTTCTCCGTTTCGCTCTGTTTGTGCCATCAGCATTGTTCCATCAGGCAGTTTCACCTCAAGTTTTTCGTTTATCATCCCCATACCTCCTTTCCATCCATTTCATTTTTCCTGCTCCTTTCCATAAAAATATTTATTAAAAGCGTGTTTCCGCTTCTAACCATAAAAAAAAGCAGAAACAACGCAGCCGGGTAAGCTGAATCATTTCTGCAATATTGTGCGAATTTCGCTAAAAATAAAAAAAGCCGATAGCTCCGCACCCAATCGGGCATGGCAATACTATCAGCTCTTACTTACAATCACGACATTCGGTATGCTGAGGTTATCATAAAACCTTGGGAAAGTTCCCGCGCACATTAATTATTAACATTTATATTATACCACTATATATTGTGTTTTGTCAAGCGATACATCGCAATATATGCAACCCAAAAATTACCGATAGATTCTAAATCTTTTCTGGCGTATAATAAAACTGAGTATTATTTTCAGGTGATAAACGATGGAACGAGTGATTTTACATTCAGATTTGAACAACTTTTACGCTTCTGTGGAGTGTTTATACAATCCCGCCCTGCGCGGAAAACCGGTTGCCGTCGCAGGCAATCCCGAAGCGCGGCACGGAATCGTGCTTGCCAAAAATTATGCGGCAAAAGCCTGCGGCATCGCTACCGGAAATCCCTTGTGGATGGCAAAACAGAAATGCCCGGATATTGTTTTTGTGCCGCCGCATTATGATTTGTATCTGAAATACTCACAGATTGCGCGTGAAATCTACAGTGAATATACCGACCGTGTGGAATCATACGGTCTGGACGAATGCTGGCTGGATGTAACCGGCAGCACGCATCTTTTCGGAGACGGAAAGGCCATTGCGGATAAGCTGCGGGAGCGGATTCGTCAGGAGCTTGGCGTGACTGCGTCCGTCGGCGTCAGCTACAACAAAATTTTCGCAAAGCTGGGCAGCGATATGAAAAAGCCGGACGCCACCACGGTTATCACGAGCGACCGTTTCCGCGAAATCGTCTGGCCTCTGCCTGTCAGCGACCTGCTCTATGTGGGACGGGCAACGCATAACAAACTGCGCCGATACGGCATCACAACAATTGGCGCTCTTGCACAGGCAAACCGGGCTTTTCTCCGCCACCTGCTCGGCAAGAACGGCGAAATGCTGTGGCTGTTTGCCAACGGGCTGGATACTTCGCCGGTATCCAATATCGGGGCAAAATCGCTGATTAAATCCATCGGCAACAGTACGACCGCGCCCCGTGATCTTGTTACTGATGAAGATATCCGCATTACCCTGCGGATACTGAGCGAAAGCGTTTCCGCCCGGATGCGGGAATATGGCTTTGTCTGCAGTACGGTGCAAATCGGAGTGCGCGACAACGAACTGCACAGCTGCGAGCGGCAAGGCAAGCTCCTCTACCCCAACCGAACCGCAAGAGCATTGACCGAAAAGGCGTTCGAGCTTTATAAGCAAAACCATACCTCCGGCAAGCCTGTGCGCTCGCTCAGCGTACGCGCCTGCAAGCTTTCTGTTCTTGAAAACGAACAGCTTTCCCTGCTGCCCGAAATCTCGGCCATTCAAAAACAAGAGGTATTAGATTCCGTGATAGACAACATTCGCAGCCGTTTCGGGCATTTTTCCGTTCAGCGCGGAATTATGCTGTGCGATAAACGGTTGTCCGCACTCAATCCCAAGGAGGACCACATCATCCATCCGGAATCGTTTTTTAAGAGTTGACCTCTGCAGAATAAAGCGCCTCAAAATCCGGAATACTATCGGGTATTGAGGTGGTTTTATGGCAAGAAAAGTATTTGTAGAGGTTACGGCGCGGTTTGATACCGATGGAAAAATCACGCCGCTGTCCCTTGTGTGGGAAGACGGCACGGTTTATGAGATTGACCGTGTGCTGGATGTGCGAAGAGCCGCTTCGTTAAAAGCCGGCGGCATGGGAATCCGGTATACCATCAGCGTCGGCGGAAAGCAAAGCTACTTATTTTATGAAGAACCCAGATGGTTCGTGGAGGCGAAACAATAATGTGCGGAAGGTATTCCCTATTCGACGAACAGGACAATGCAGAAATACAAAAAATAGTCACGGAAATCAATCAAAAATATCCCGAACAGCCGATACGAACAGGAGAAATATTCCCGACCAACACCGCTCCTGTTTTAATGACAAACGGAGCCGTTCTTTCTCCGGAGCCGGTTGTCTGGGGATTCCCAAAATACCAGGGCAGCGGCGTTATTATCAACGCCCGCGCCGAAACCGCTGCGGGAAAGAAAACCTTTCGGGACAGTCTGATGAAGAACCGGTGTATCGTTCCGAGTACCGGCTTCTATGAATGGGATGAAAAGAAACACAAATACCTGTTTCGCCTACCCAATGAGCAAACGCTGTATATGGCGGGTATTTGCAAAGAATACAGCGGCGTAAAACGATATGTCATTCTGACAACCGCCGCAAATGCGTCCATGGAAGATGTTCACCACCGAATGCCTGTTATACTGCCAAAGGATAAGCTGCAAATATGGGCAGCGAATACCGACGCAGCACTCTTATATCTGCACAGCGAAATGCCGCAGCTTGTGCGCACGGGATAAAATATGGACGGCGCAGCTGCGCCGTCCCTTTGCTTTATTTCATATTAGTGACACGGTTATAAATCAGGCGTTTGCTATCTCAGCCTTTTTCCCGCCCTTCCTGAGTTTAACAACATAAAGGCACTTTTTCTGGCGGAATATATCAAAAACCGCCTGTAATTTGTTGCTCCTTCTGTAATTTCGAATCGTATCACATCTGCGCTTACATTCCTTGTCATCGTCGTACTCAATTCGCATATTCTTGTGCTGGCTTGCCAAAAATTCTATGATCCTGAGTACCTCCTCACTTTTTTTGCCGCCGCGATTCCGTTCCGGCAAACATTCAATATCGTATGTAACTTTCATTTCAAATCGCCTCCGTATATGGTATATAGTTTAAATTTTTTTCTGTTACAATATCGTTCAGTGTCAGTCCATCCGTTCCGGGGACAATCTCACTGAGACTAACCGTTTTGATTCTTCTGCCCAGTTTCATCCGTTCGTTATAAACCGCAGACCGCATATTGTTCCATGCGATTGTGCTGAACTCATATTGATACAAATCCGGGCGGTCGAACCACAATTCCACTGCGCGCAGATAGCGAAAAATCACGACGTCAAACCATTCATCGAACGGCAGTTTATTGACTCGGAGAAACTTCTCCACTACCCAATAATTTTGCTGTGACACAGCGCGTTCCATCGAAGATAACGGTCTAAGACGCTTGTACATCGTATACTGCCTCCTTTCCGATATTCTTTATTGTTCTATTCATTTGATTCTCTCCTTACTTAAAAACATTGCATATAAAAAGCAGAGGCGCTTTCACCATAACGGTAAAATATCTCTGCTCTTGCGTACGGCTATCCGCAATAAACAAAAAAGCCGATAGCGCTTATGCCCAAACAGGCATAGCAATACTATCGACTCTTACTTACAATCACGACTTTCTACATTCACTTATCAATTACAGATGTAATATACTTTTGCACAGCATCATAGAATTCCTGCGCTTCGTTACACTGCTGTAAAGCCTCCTCTGGGGTGGCTTCGTAAAAATCTTCATAATCCGAATTATTTCTTGCGGCGCTGGCTTTACGAATAATATTACTATACTTCTTATCAAAAATACCGGTTTTTATATACTCTTTTGTAAAGTATGAAATAACTCCCGAATGTTTTTTGAAATCTATTGAATCAATTGCCAAAACCGACCGCATAGCGTGAAAAATGGAATAATATGACCGATTCATGGACGCCTTCAATCTGCCATGTTCATACATTAATTTTGCATTTTCTAATTCTTCCTCAGCAGTTGCCAAACGGTATTTGACATAACTGCTTCTTGCTTCATCAAGCACTTATGCTAACCCCCTCTTTTTGTATGTTACACAGAAACGGGATAACATCTTTATATTTTTGATACCGGGCAAGCGGTTCTATGATTGGCGATATTAAAATATCGTATTCCAAACTCATATCAGATGTCGCCTCAACTATGGTGTTACGATATTTCCAAACTTCATTTTCCGGAACATCCATCAATAAAAAAATATCAACATCTGATTCGTCATCATAATCACCGCGAGCATACGAACCGAACAATATAATATCCTTGAGTTTTTCGCCAAATAATTCTTTGGAACTTCTCGAAAATTCAGATAAAAGATTGTTAAGCTGCAATTGTGTACACATCGCGACACCTCCCTGCTTTCTTAATATTATTATACTATATTTTATCAAAAAATACAATATAATATTTTCATCTCATGTTTCTACCTGCTATCAATCTCCCCGTAACAGCTTATCACAGGGAGATGCCTTTTTACTGAGCAGCATCACAATTGTCCGATAAATCAAGATAGCCCAGTTCCAGCAACAGCGCGTGCAGTTCGTCCGGTGTTATTGATTTCACCTGACTCAACCGTTCAAACAACTTCCGATCCTGCTCAAATGATACAAATGCATCCGAAAACACTTCCGCGCGTGCGCTTATTTCGTCCCCAACCTTGTAAAAGCTAATCATGAACTCATAAACGCATCCGTCATCTGTCATTTTGTCAACGATATTGAACTGTTCCGTCATCCTCGCCGGTATTTCAATATCTTTGAAATATTTCTGTTTGGTCAGCCTGTAAAACCCTTTCACACATTTCCGTTCATCCTTGTCATTCATTTTCATTCATCTCCTTTACTTAAAAACATTGTATATAAAAAGAGCAGAGACGCTTCACCATAACGGTAAAATATCTCTGCTCTTGTGTGCGGTTATCCGCAATAAACAAAAAAGAGCCGATAGCGCTTACGCCCAAACGGGCATAGCAATACTACCGACTCTTACTTACAATCACGACATTCGTATGCTGAGGGTTAATACCCCGGGAAAGTTCCCGCGCACATAAATAATTTATGCTTGTATTATAGCACAAATTATTGTTGTTTGTCAACGTCAAATGCAATATCAAGATTGCATAGTATTCAAATAACGCTCCAGTTCTTGCTTATCAAGTTTCTGTATCTTTTCTCTCGCGTTCCCGGAACGGGTAATGAACAAATCATTGCCGGTTTTTAAATATCCGTTGATCTGCTCATACGGATCATATCCGGCACGCTTCAGCGAGGACACAACCTCTGCCAATATGCTTTCAAATTCACTGTTGTTCATCCGGTTCACTCCCGTTTCTTTCATACCTGCAGTTTACAAATCACACCCTGTAAATATAATACTCCTTGCGCGGCTTCGCCGGCGTTTTTTCGCCGTACCCAAGCACACAATGACCGATGCCCTCGTAATCGCCTTCAATGCCCCACTTTTTCAGCAGCGCTTTGCCTGCTTCGCTCTCAAACTCTTCTTTTGCACGATGAATCCAGCAGGACTGCACGCCAACCGCTTCGGCGGCATTCATCAGATTGCCCATTACCAAAGAGCCGTCATACAAGTATGTGGGAATATTCTTGTCGGCAAGCACAATAATCACCGTCGCCGCACCGTAAAACGGATTGCTGTCACCGCCCATAATCGCGGCGTTCATTTCAGAAAGTTGCCTGACGGTTTCTTTGTCCCGCACCGCTATCATAATCGGGGACTGCCTTCCCATTCCCGTTGCCGCATATGTTCCTGCTTCCAATATTGCATCAAGCTGCTCATCGGTAATCGGTCTGCCGTCAAAGCAGCGGCAGGACCGGCGAGATTTCAAAAGTTCTATTCCGTTCATTTTGCTGTTCCTCCCTGCTAATGTAATATATCATATTATACATCAAATAACCATAAAAATCAAACATGTGCTTTAGCATTAATTTTGTTACTAACATAACAAGCATTAAAAAGACATGCTATGTGTATTTATTTGCAGATATACACGCAATGTATAATCTACATCTATAATTGTTTCAAGCCTACTCATCGCCCTTAATGCGCTGTCCTTTTCTCTGTTCCAATATTCAAAAAGATCCTGCTCCGTATCCGATAATTGTCCCCAATCAACAGCGCCATTTTTTAGTCGTTTGCAATGCGCATAAAAATCACTTAACGCTTTATCATATTGTTCATATTTTTCTTTGAGTTTAATGTATTTTTTCTGATTTTTATCTAATCCTTTATAAGATTTTTTCAGCTGCTTTCTAAACGCTTTTTGATATTGTATACTTCCCATATTTTCTCCTTTCAGCAAGAACCGGATGCATCCGCACCCGGTTCCCGTTTGTTTTAAACAATCTCTACAATTTTCCAGTCGTAGTTATCACTTCCGTTTGCCCATGCACACGCGGCGTCAACGCCGGCAGTAAAATGTTTTTCGTACTCGACTATGCTTTCAATATTACAGGCCGCGCAAAAACGTTTATGCATTTCCTTTTCCGCCGCTTCAAATGTATCAAACTGCGTCGTTTCAATCTCCCGTTCACAAACCTCTATTAACAAATATTTTTTCATGTCATTTCCCCTTTCAGATACTCTTCATTAATTTACGAATTTTCCAACATAGAATCCGCAACCAGAAAACGATTGCATCTGTAACTCTGTTCGTCGGATACCGTGCATGCTCCTCCTAAGCTGTCAAAATACTGTTCTCCCGCTTTGGAACGGGAAATATATAAGTAATACTGCACAGGTGTGTAGCCGACTGCTCCCTTGTACGACATACTTAACGCCAACAGACTATGTAACTCATGTGCTTTCTTTTCTGCCAATTTAACAAATAGAGCATCAATTTCATTCTGCTGATCCGGCGTGATATTAGCCGAATAGGAACACTCCAAAAATAGCGTTAAATACTCTCGTTTCCTTTCTTTCTTGCTTTGTGAAGCGTTTTCCTCTAAATCCACATATGTAAATTCTTCCGTATTGTCCTTATGCGTCTGAAAACTTCCCTTTGTCAGCCGCAGCAACGCTCTCGCAACCGGTTCCCCATCTATGTATGCATACAGAATGTGTTTATTGCTGTCAAAATTGGATAGCAAGCATTGTTTGTACGCGCCGTCCTCATACGACAGACAGGTTCGCTTCGGCTTTACACCAAGCATCATTGTTTCAAAAAAACCATCGCATTCTTTCACCCATACGCCCTCTCTACAAATATCCAATAACTGCATCCAGGAATTACATTGCTCATTTGTAACCGGATATCCGATTTCTTTTTTCAAATCGCCTGCATGATATTTAAGGTCATAAAATTTCCCCATTAGTTCAGCTATCACAATTCTGCGATACGCCTCCTTCTGCCTGTCTCCAAGCTGTCGGTAGTAAGTCAGAGCTATTTCAGCGCCGTTTTCAGTTAAAAACGCAAATATGGATTCCGAGTACGCCTTAATAAAGTTTGAATCAATCTTCAATGCTTCACACAATTCCTGCCAAGCAGAATCTATTTGCAGCAAATTTTCTTTTAACTCCCACAATGTTGCATATTGCTGCGCTTTCTCGGCGTTTCGTGCTATATATATCGCCTCCGCCTCATTGGTAATTTCCGAAAGAAACGGAGAAATTTTCTCAAATGCAATCAACAGATTAACCGCTGCTGCCTGCCCCAAACCTTTGATATGTGCAAACTCTTCATTCATCCACCGGTAGAGGTTTTTCAGAGACAGTTTATCCGCCAATTTCCTGTAATGATTTTCAGGAATCCTGTCCAGCAGCCCGCGCTTGCCAAGCTGCCGAATCACAACCAGTTTGTCATCAACACGCGGAATTTCCAACATATGATAAAATTGTGTATAACCGACCGGCAGTAAATACAGCGTTTTCGCCTCATCAAAGGTATATGTATAACCCGTGCGAAACCCCAATGTGCCCTCATCTCTTTTTCCGGTCAACAAGTGTCTCAGACATAGCAAATTCTTTTTGTTCAGCGAATTTATATTTACCGCCTCACGAAACCAAACCGAAAACAAAATTGACCATGGCGAAAGCTCCCTATATATCTCCGGATTCTCCTCTACCAAGCGAAGGAACCCATCTTTCTTTGCGGTGATTGCATAAATAAGCAATTCCTCTTTTGCTTTGCTCAGAAAATCAAACTCAAAATTACAAATCTTACTTCCAAAGATAAAATTGATGTAAGCGGCCCTGCTGCGAAATATTTTTTGCATTTCCGCAGCCGATAACCCGCACAGCCGTTTTGTCAGTATCTTCAGTTCGTATTCCGAGCAGCCGTTATCCCTCCAAAGCGCCAAGAAATCCGGCACAGAATCGCATGTCTCCAACAGCTCCATCAAAGATTTCAGCTTTTCAGAAATCAATCTTGCATTCTGTTTCCCGATTTTTTCATAATCCGAATAAGAAAACTCAGATATGTTACATTGGTACAACAGCTGCACAAGCTGGTAGATCCATTTGTTTTCCGTCATCATCCGGAACATTTCCGGCAGATGCTCTAGCGGCAGGATATCAAAAATCGGGTCATAAATATACGCCCGTTCCGCGCTGCTGAATTCTGATAACTGTAATCCTCTGCACGCATAATGGCAATTCATGGCGCACAGGTTTTGAATTGCAAGCTGTTTTTGCTCCGGCGTTATTTCTGCGGTATCAAAGTACCACAGAAAGTCATAAGTAAAAATGCCAAGCTTGTTGTTCTGCAGTACCGTAAGAAGTGATTCTTTTGTAAAATCAGTCATTTTCTTATCCTGCGGAAGATTTTCCAGCATATTACTGACTTGCGACGCATAGACCTGCTGCTTTTCCCAGAATATCAGATATTCAATCACATCAGGTTCCGTAAATATCATTTCCTGAATCTGAACACAATTAGCATACATCATACGCGGCAGCCCTTTTTCTTTTATTTCCGCCAACACTTTCGGAATAACAGCCGAATATTTTGGCACAAGTTTCACATCAAAGCCTTCTTCTTTCAGACTATAAATTAAGTTAAGCCTTTCCGTTACATTCTTCATTGTACATTGCCTCCTTTGCCAAATCAAAATAATTAAAAACGCCCTTCATATCTGTTGCTTCTCTCTTCATCAGCTCCAAGCACAGTTTTGAAAACGACTCCATCGCCTCATACTCAGAAAGAGACAGTGAGCGAATCAAATCTGTCATTTTGCTTTGCAGTATTTCATAAAAATATTTTTTGTGAGAACCGTAACGCTTCTGAGAAAGTTCATACAAAGCAGTCCATGATTCTTTATTGCTATGAAATTCCTCCGCAGCAAGTTCCCTCTCTTGCGCTTCCTGCGAAAGCGCCTCTTTTTGTTTTCTCTCCTCCTCGGCTCTATCGTGTTCCTCTAATTCATGCTTTGTCAGGAACCGTTCCATCAACCGTCTATCCCCGGCAATCTCATGGTCAAGCCCCGCCATCGCTTTATAAATGCCGCGCAGCTCTTCTTTCGGATACAAATCTTCCAGAAATCCGCACCTTAGCATTACCGATGCAAACTCGGCATACTCATGCGCAGCATATTGGAAAATATATTCTTCAATCCAACCCAATGCTTCCCTGTGTTCCTCCGGCGACAAAAATTCTCTTTGCAATTTTAATTCCTTCATTCGCTGATAATTTCGGATATAGTTTGTGTCAATTAAAAACCAATCATGAAATCGGTCAATATCCAAATAAGTTTTCAATCCACTTAATTGATATTTCCCAATAAACCAGCGCAAGAACAAGAAAGCCTCCCGGGAAGGGATTTTTGAAATTTCTTCTGTTAGATACCAGAGAAATTTCTGATTCGCCTCATTCTTCAAACAAAACGCTTCAAAATAGTCCGAGAGCTTTATGCAGCCTATCTTTACCAAGTGAGAAAATGTATCCCGGTATACCAAACTTTCACCAAAGATAACCATGTATCGTGTATTGGCAAGCGCCTCAAATCTGTCAATCCATTTCTGAACGTTTTACACAGCACAGCTTTTCAGAAAAGAAAGCCGCACATTCATCCTGCTCTAGCTTCTCTGCAAGCATATCCCATTTTTCATCCAGAGCATCATAATCCCCCACGAAACTATAAGGAATTTGTTTAGATACTTGAACAAATGTCTCAGGAATTACAACAGAAACTTGGTCTTGCAGCGCTGCTATTATTCCGCGTTCGCCATAACACTTAATATTGAAATCTTTATATCTTGCCATCGCATTATTTAAAAGCCAGTATGTATTGGACGAATGCGTCTGCACACTATTTAGCAAGCGCTTACAAAATTCAACCGCGATTTTTTCCTCAATAATGCCGCCGCGTTTCATAACAGGAGAAATCCCAAAAAAGTCTGCCATAACGTAGTTCAGATACGCAATCTCTTCAGCTGTATATCCGCAACCCGTCAATTTAAGAAATTCCGGACTATCCGGCGCAATAAACTTGTCGCGCAAATGTAATAAAAGTTTAAACAGTTCCGTCTCTTTCTTTCGAATGCTTTTTATCTGTTCCTCAAATACGGAGATAAACCAAATAAATAGCCCGGAATTATGAAATGCCGAAACGCTTCGCCCTTCCCCCAACGCCTTTAACAGTTCGGGTTTCAAAGTGTCAAACCCGCTATGTAAATCGCCAAACAAAGATAGTATGAAAAGCAATTTCTCGGTTTTTATGGGTTCGGCGTCAATCAGCTTTTTCAAATCAGTTTCTTTCTTCCCATTTAATAAACATAACGCTGTCTGCAGATAGAAGTCGCCGTCTGCAATCGACTTTATCCGACGACTAAAATTAGCCTTCTGAGCGCCTACAAACATGTTTTTCTCTAATACAGGCTTGGAATACGCCAGCCCCAGCGCCAATGCCCGAATATCTTTTATATCACTGCCAAACCGTTGCTCATACCGCTCCAGCATCTCTCCCGGATACCTGAAATTGTATTTTTCCGATACATCCGTATGGGTATACTTATACCAAATACATTTTTCTTTCATTCTTCTTTGAAAGTCCAATATATCGTTTTCTGCCGCTTTCATAACAAAAGCAACAAAATCGTTGAATAACTCTATATTGATTTCATTCGTATATGCTTCATGTGTAATCAACTTAAACGTTTCCATATTAAAAATTCACCTCTCATTGTCAACGCCAGTGATAAAATGAAAGAAAACGCCGAGGAAAAAATGTAGGTTTATGGCGAAACGAAAAATAATATGTTACACTCAAACTATCCAAAAGAGATAGGGAGTGTAAAAATGAGAGGAGAAGTATGGATGGAAATACGAAACGACCGACAGAAAGGGCTGAGTTATACAGAAATAGCCCGAAAATATCACATTGACCCACGTACAGCAAAAAAATATGCGGAATCTGAAACGAAACCGGTGTACAATTTAAGTAATCCCAAACCATCAAAGCTAGACCCATATAAAGAACAAATCAGGCTATGGTTAGAGGAAGCGCCTTATTCGGCAGAGCGAATTTTTGAAAAAATCAAAGAACAAGGCTTTACGGGAGGACACAGCATAGTCAGAGCCTATGTACACGAACAAAAAGAACGCTTAGACGAGAAAGCAACGGTACGGTTTGAAACAATGCCGGGACTTCAAGGGCAGGTAGATTGGGCATTTTTTGAAGACCATTTGGTTTATGAGGACGGGAAATGGAAAAAGCTTTACTGCTTCCTGATGATTCTGGGTTATTCACGAATGCGCTACATAGAATTTGTAACAGACATGAGTACAAACACCCTCATACGCTGCCATCAGAATGC
>CALGRC010000107.1 GCA_937959315.1 uncultured Clostridia bacterium
GGTCCACAGGGTGCGCCTGGGTGTAGGCCCAGTCGTCCTGCAAAGCATTCTGGTGCGCCGGATCGGACAAAATATCCGATTCCCCGCCAAAATCAAACGCTACGGCGATACAGTCAATATCCGGCCGTATTTCTGTTTTAATGCGTTCCGCCAGGCTCTTGGCCCATTCAAAATAATCCTTTGCCGTGGGGAACTCGCTCTCGTACGCAATGGCATATACCTCGTTACCCAGCTCTACAATGATGGGCTCCTCCAGTTGGTCCTGCACATACTTAATCTGCTCGATGATCTCATCTTCTGAATACATTTCCCCCAGATTGTTGCTGCCCTGTGCAACAAAAATCAGCCGCGTCCCGGTTGATTTCTGCAGCGCCGCCACATCGTATTGTTCCAAAATCGCCCGCCAGTTGTCATCCGGCACGTAGTTATGCATCAGCATCTGCTCTGAACGGTAATTCTGGATGTGCAAATCGGAAAATGCGCTCTCCCACGCTGTGGGGTTCTCAAAGATTTTGGGCACGATATGAAACCCATTAAACTCCTCTGACAATTTGTGCTGATTGCCCGAAAGATAAAACCGGGTCAACCCCGATTCCGCCACCGGCTTTTCGCTGGCCGGCAGCACCGTCACATTACAGGTAATGCTCAGCCCGCTGTTTTTTTCGGTTGCCGTCACCGTAGCGGTGCCCGCCTTTTTTGCGGTGATAGCCCGCCGCAAAAACGACGTCCCGTAAATCTCAACAGCGTCCGCATTGTCGGTTGTCCACTCCATATAGACCTGTGCATTGGTCGGGCTGGGCGTAATGGTCAGCCCCTTGCTCTCGCCCTCGTACAACGTCATTTCATTGCCGCTGTTAAACCGGATGGCAACCGTCGGGTTGTACACATATACGCCGCAAGTCTCCACTGCCTGCCCGTTGGCGTCGCTCGCCGTCATCACGGCAAACCCAGTTGCAACCCCCGTCACATTGCCCGCTTCATCCACTGTCGCCACGCCTGTGTTCGAGCTGCTCCATGTCAGGGGAGCATTCTGGGCATTGGTGATTTCTATCGCCGCGCTCTCGTTCACCGGCACTTGTAAAATTTTCTGTTTTACTGTCAAATCCTGGTTCTGATCCACATATATCTTAATATTGTCAATTTCTGCCGGATAGGTCTGGGTGAAATAAATGGGACCGGGCGTCACGGCCGGCGTTGAAATGGCCCCGACTTCTACAAAATTCGCATCGCTCGCCTTTTTGGCATAAACAATGATGTTCTTGTCCCGCGCCAGTACACGGATGCTGTATTGCTGCCCCGGCACCAGCTTATAGTCGCTGATTTTAATCTCCTGGCCGCCCACCAGCGCGTGCAGCGTACCATTTAATACGCGGAAAAAGATGTCACAGCCGCGTAGGGAAACCATACACCATAAATCATCCCCTTCCGGGGCTTCCACGTCGGACGGCGTAAGGTCATATTCCAGCGTAAAGTTTTCCCACGTCGGCGCAGTCTCTCCCATGGACAGGCGCGACCACCCTTCCGGGAACACGCACCTGCCGTCCGTGATGGACGCGCCGTTGGCGGCCACCCAATACAGGGCGCCCTGCGAAAAGTCATATTCGTACTGCAACACCGAGCCGTCCGGCGCGGCAAATACCACGCCGATACCCGAAACAGCCATCAGCGCGGCCAATAATAATGAAAGCAGTTTCCTCATAAACCTTTGTTCGCGGGCGCAAAAGTATCTCTGCGCCCGCTCCCTCCTTTCAGATTTTTTAATACGCCTTGCTCATTTCGCCGGCGATTGGCACCATATTGGTAAATGAATTCCACAGATAACTCTTAACCATATACTGCCCGCTCTCCGGCACAGATACCGTATTTGTAAAAGGGGCTTCCGTATTGTAAGAAAGCGCCGTCTCCTCGGTGGCCTGCAAACTGTACAGCGTCTCTGCGCCGCCCGCCGTCTGGTATACCGCCGTCACAAAAATTGCCGTATCCCTGGTATTTGCGCCCTGCCGCGTCACGCTGGTACTCACCGTCACCGTGCCCTCGCCGGGCGTGTATGTCGCGTCAGCAATCACATAATCCTTTGGCACATAATACTCCAGATTTTCAATTGTAGATTTAAAACCAAAGGCCCGGAAGGTCAGCGGAGTATCTTCTTTGCCGGTGTTGGCCTTGCCGTCCACTTCAAACCACTCGTAGTCGGTCTCGCCTGCTTCCCGGATTCCAAACGTCAGCTTGGTACCAAATTTCGACATATAGATATCATAAGTGGTGGTAGTATCGTTTTTCATGGCATACGCATGTTTATAACCTGATGCATCAAAAGGCTCACTTATAGCGCCCTTTCCCGGTTCGGGATAATTCTCCGGATCCGGTATTCTGTGCCAAATGCCTGTACCGTTAAACGGCAGCAGCTTGATCACATCATTACCCGCATAAATCCAAAACAGTTGATTTGACCCTGTCGCAGCCTGATTTTGTCTGTATTGAAATTTCATTACATAGTTTGTCGGCTGGATGGAAGTAATCCCAGCCACCCCATAATTATCTTCTTTCAGCAGATTGAGTAACGAACTGTCAATCACCGCTTTGTCATAATTGGCAAAATCCGTCACTTCCGGCATGGACCCCTGTTCTACCTTAGGCAGGTATACCTTGGCGTTGGTGATGTTAAAGTTTACCGCAGATGTTGTAAACGACATGGTGCTGCCTTCCTCGTTGGCTTCCGTTTCCAATGTCATCCAGCTATAGTTGGCCTCTGTGGATTTTTTTATCCCCACGGTCAGCGCATTGCCGGTTTTCTGCATATGCACCTGATATACCGTACTGGTGTCCGGCTGTATCGGATAATTCAATTCATGCGTACGGTTGTCCCAGTTTCCGGGAAAACTCGGATTTGCGGAATGGTTGATAAATACGCCCGGCTCCTCCGGATGATTCGGGAAAATACGCACTACGTCGTTCCCGGCCAGCAGCCACAGGTTTTCCGTAGTAGACGGCGCTGCGGTAACAGTCTGGAGGTCAAACCGCAAAATATATTCCTGGAAATCAAAATCAGTGATTTCTTTTGTCGCCCAGGTGACAGACGGAAGTGCAAAATCAGCGAGCACACTGTCTGCAATGGCATTTTCTGTATACGCAGTCAAATCTGCATCCGGCAGCGCACCGGTCTGTGGCGTCACAATGACCGGCCCTTCCGGCTCCGGCGGGTCTACCGGCTCCCCTGCTTTTGGCGTCCACACCTGCACATTGGCAATCTCCACGCCATAGCCGGTGGTCTCCATCCGCAGCGGGGTATCCGCATCGTTGGCGTTGGTGGTGATGGTCGCCAAACTGTACTTGTCCGCGCCGGATTCTTTGATGCCAAATACCAGATCCGCGCCGTTCTTGTACAGGTAGATGTTATACGTTACCGTTGTCTCCGCCTTCAGGCCATAGGACAGCAAATGGGTGCGGTCTTCCCAGTTCCCCGGCAGCGCGCCCGCGTCCGCCGCGGTATACAGCTGGATTTTGTCATTGCCGCCCCTCGGGCGGAAGCGGATGGCGTCCTTCCCGATATGAATCAGGAAATTCTGGTCGCCTGCAAAATCCTCGCTAACCGTCCGGTAATCAAATTGCAGTATATAATTTTGAAAATCCACATCGCTGACGGCTGCGCTTTTGTTGTTTTGCTCCAACACATCAAACGCCGTATCCTCCAGCTGTTTTGCATCATACCCGGCAAGGTCCACCGTCGGCAGCGCACCCTCTGTCAGCGTCACCGTCTCCGGCCCTTCCGGCTCCGGCGGCTCCACCGGCCCCTCGCCCTTGGGCAGGTACACCTTGGCGTTGGTCACAGCCAGCTTGTATTTATTATTTTGCATTTTCAGCGTAGAGCCGGCATCGTTGGCGTTGGTAGCGATTTTCACCCAGCTATAGTCCGCCTCACCCGGGCCTTTTACACCAATGGTCAGATCCGCCCCGCTTTTTTGCAGGTATATATTGTATTTCTCGGTGGTCTGGTGGTTAAACCAATACATTACATCGTACAGCCGGTCATTCCAGGTATCGGAAATATCCGCTACATTTGGCTTTGAATTTATAAAAATATCCCCTATGCTTTTTGCGCGATCCTCTCGCACCGGTGTAAAACGGATGGAATCTTTGCCGATAAAAATCAGGAAATTGCTGTCTACATCGGCATCTGACTGCATTGTCTGATAGTCAAATGTCATCACATATTCCTGAAAATCAATATCGGTTACCGTCACCGTTTTATTCGGTTCAGCAAACGATGCAAACAAACTGTCATCCAGCGTTGCCACATCGTACGCCGACGCATCCGGCAGCGTCAGGCCGGTTGTCTGGACATCTATACTCTCCGCCGCGAAAACCGTCCCGATTTGCAGCATGGAAACCAGCATCATGACTGCAATCACCAAACTTACCTTTCTTTTCATCATGTCAACCCCTTTCCCAGATTCCTTATCCTTTTACCGCGCCGCTGGCAATGCCCTCGACAAAGTATTTGTTGCACACGATATAAATGACCAGTACCGGCAGCAGCGACACCGTCGTGCCGGCCAGCATCAGGTTCCACGAGGAAGCCGCCTCTCCGGTGCTCTTTAACGCCACCACACCGACAATCAGCGTCCGCTGCAGCGGCTTTGTCATGGTAAAAATCATGGGCATCATGTAGTCGTTCCACGACGCCTGGAATGTCAAAATTGCAATGGTTGCCAAAATGGGCTGCAGCATAAACAGGATAATCTTAAAAAAGATCTGCCCAAAGCTGCACCCGTCAATCTTTGCCGCCTCGTCAATCTCATACGGGATACGAGAGATGAAGCTCCGTACCAGGTAAAAATTCGCCACAGGTATCCCAAAGCATTTAATCAGCAGCAGCGACGGCAGCCCACGATCAATGCCCAATCCCATCAGCACCTGGAAATACGGGTGCATCACAATGGTGCCAAGGTTGACAAACAGCAGCGAGCAAAAGACCGTAAAAATCACTTTTTTCCCCGGGAAGTGCCCCCGTGCAAACACATACCCGCCCATAGACGACAGCACCAGCGTAATAAACACGTTTGCCACCGTGTAATAGATGCTGTTCCACAGCATGTGCTTGACGGAAAACTTACTCGAATCCCACACTTGTTTATAATTGTCCAGCGTGGGTTCCGCCGGGAAAATCCGTTCCGGGTGCGCCATAATTTCCGAATTTGTCTTAAACGACGAAGCGACAGTATAGATGAGGGGCAGCAAAATTGCCGCCGCCAAAATGATCAGGAACAAATGCTTACAAATACTGGCTGTCCGCTTATTCATCTTTCCGTCACCCCCTTAATACACATTTTGCAGCCGGTTGGTAAATTTGTTGAACACAACTCCAATCACGCAGAATATCACACTGGTTACAATCGACATGGCCGATGCATATCCAATATTTGCCACCTGCCCATAACCAGTGACAATTTTACTGGTCAGATATGCGCTGACCGTATAGGTACTGCCAGCCGGTGCGCCGTTGGTCATAACCAAGATGTATTCGTTAATCTGCAACAGCCCGCTGATAGACAGCAGCAAAATCACCTGCAACACAGGCGCAATCATGGGCAGCGTCAGCCGGAACAGCACCGTCGCGCCGTTGGCACCGTCTATTTTGGCACTTTCATACACTTCCTTCGGCACCGTCGAGATGGCCGCCATAAAATACAATACCGTCGTACCGAACGCCTGCCAGAATGAACCGGCAAACAAGGCGATCATGGCAGTCAATTTGCTGGCAAACCAGTCGATGTTATTATCAATCAGGTGCAAACTTTTGAGTACGGCGTTGATAAACCCAAAATAGTCAAACAAATTGGAAAATATCAACCCAACCGTTGCCACACTGACCACCGCCGGCATAAAATAAATGGAACGGTACAAACCGGCCAGCCGCGTGTTTTTCATCAGCAAGTTGGCGGTAATCAGCGCCAGCAGCATCTCAACGGGTGTCTTAAATACCATAAACTCCAAATTGACCAGCCAGGATTTCCAATATCCCGTATTCTGTGTCAGCATGGTGATATAGTTTTCCAGCCCGATAAACCGCGTCTGCGACGGCACGCCCGTATAGCTGAACAGCGAAATAACGCCTGCCCAGATAATGGGATATATGGTAAACACCACAAGCCCAATCAGCGGCAGCGCCAGCATGGTAAAACAGGTCGCCACCTCTTTCGGCTGGTACTTTGGCCGCCGCGCCGTTGCCATCCTTGTTGAAACGCTTAATTTCACTGTCAATCTCTCCTAACCTTTTCCGACCAGTTTGCATCATAATAAATGGAATAATCTTGTTCCGGGTACAGCTCCTGGTATTTTTTCATACCGTCGTTTTTAATCTGGCTCATCTCCGCCAGACCCTCGTCAATGGTCTTGTCTCCCGTCCATACCTCGTTGACAATGACTTCCTGCACCGATTTCGCACCATCCGAAGAGGTCGGCATAACTGTCGGCGCAATCACGCTGATATCCACCATTTCACAAAATTCTTTCCAGCCGGTAGGCAGATTGTCCACCGGCACATCTTTCACCAAATCCCAGTCACACGGGATTTCCAAGCCCTGCTTATACATTTCCACCACCGTCTCGTCACTGTACAGCCACTGGAAGATCTTCGATACATTTTCCGCGCCCAGAGTTTCCAATGCTTTGGAAGCCACCCGTACGCTGGTGTTGGAATAGGACGTCTGCCGGTACTCAGGATCCTCCGTCAACGTAGGCAGCGGCGCCACGCCCCAGTCAATTTTAGCCGGGAACTGGGTATTGAACACACCTACATCAAACGAATAGGCAATTTTCATCCCAATATTCCCTTCTGAAAACCGTGCGCGCGCCGGGTCATTGTCCAGCCCTTCCGCACCAGGGTAATAACTGCCGTCTTCTTTAATCCCCATCACCGTTTCCAGTATGGGCTTGCATACGCTATAGTCAAACACACCCTCTATCGGGTTATACTCCGGCATACCGGCAACGGAAGTTGACAGGCTCACAATATCGCTATCCACCCAGGACGACCATTTGAGCGGGAATACAATGCCATACTCATTTTTGTCTGGGTTGGTCAAAATTTTGGCATATTCCCGCAGCTCGTCCAGCGTTTTGGGCGGTTTTGCCTCGCCGTTTTCATCCACCAGCCCAGCCGCTACGAACATTTCCTTATTGTATACCAGCCCGCGCGTAGTCATGCCCCACGGGATGCAATACACATCATCCCCCAACTTATGAGATTTTTCCACCATCATGTCGGTGTACTTTGCATAAAACTCCGGCAGCCCCGGCAAAGTATTGAGCGCGACAATATTGCCCGCTTCTACCAACTTGTCAATATCGCCCCACATAAAAAACTCCGGCAGCTGCCCAGACTGGATGGCAATGTCCAGTTCCTGCGAATAGCTCGAGTCAATTTTCACATCCAGTTCCAGATTTACGCCCAGCTCTTTGCCCAGCGTATTGTTAAAATCGGCAATTTTGGACTCCCAAAATTGTTTGGAACTGCCTGTTTGCAGCCAAATGCTTGCCGTCTTGACGCCGTCCTCTTCGCCGCCATCCCCCCCGCCGCAGCCGGACAGCAGCACTACCGCCGAAAGCGATGCTGCCAGCAGGGATTTTAAGTACCGTTTTTTCATGTCCCTCTCTCCTTTTCCATAAAATTGTACCACCACTTTCCTATCTGAAATTGTAGCAAATGCTGCAAACACCTTCAATAGGAACAATTGTAACAACACTGTTTACAAATCTTCAACATTTCCACCCTACCCATTCCTTGACCGTCCGACTAATTTGTGCTATCATAAAAATATCTGTATGGGGTTCAGGTAAAGGGGAGACAGACGTTGATTACCGTTTGGGTATTTTTATCGGTATTGGTCATCATGCTCATCATCATTTTGTGTTTCCGCAAAATCATGATTTTTCCCATGCTGGCAAAAGTAGTCGGTATCCTGCTAATGTTTACCAGCGCTGCCCAGTATGCCATGCGCCTGACGGTATATAACACCCCGTTTACTACAGAACATGCGCTGTACCTGTGGCTGTTCCGTATCAAACTAACCATCAGCGAAATCTCAATCCTCGGTACGGTCGGCACCTTTTTATACTCACTGGGCAGCGTCCTGTTTTTAAATATTATTTCTGGCACACGGCGCAGAAGCTATTTATTCTTACTGCTGCCTATCATTGGATGCGCACTGCTCAGCACGCCTGCATTTGGCGAATACCTATACCTGCACAGTATGCGTACTGCCGGCGACACAGCTGGATTGCCTTTTTTAGAGACCCTTTTAAACAATACAATTTTAGCTGTAATGGCCCTCTATGTCATTTTACCTTATCTGGCGCTGCTGGTTGCATACCGCAAATCAAATATCTACCATACCAAAAAAGAAGCAGTCATCAGCAGCATTACGCTGCTGTTATTAGATGTCTCTACTGTCTGCCTCTTATTTTTTAGCGATTTAAAATACTATAGCTTCCTCAGCCTGGACCTACTTAAATACCCGAAAGAAATCATGCCAATCCGGATTGATTTAGGACTGACGATCGTCCTGGTCCTCTTCCTGTTGTGTGCTACGCTCATGCTGATTATTTATTCCCCTTTCGGCAAGAAGCGTATCAAAATCCACGACTTACAGCAAATCGACAAAGCCAACGAAAACATCGCCATGCTACTGCACACCTATAAAAACGCCTTTTGTTCCATCTACATGTTTGCAACTGATAAAAACGCTTCTTTTACCGGTCCGGCAGAGGCGCGGCTAAAAAAAATTGAATCCATTGCAAAAGAATATCAGGACCAGCTTAATGATAAGATCAACATGCTGCGCGCAGGCCTTGCAGGGAATTATCTCATCAGCCCTATCTCTTTGACAGAATGCATTGACTGCGCATTGGCAAAAGTCCCGCTTTCCAATATTGCCGTGACCTGCCGCTTTTCTCAACAACCTGTTTTTGTCAGTGCAGACGAGCATCAAATCACCGAAGTTTTAACCTGTCTGCTTAACAATGCGGCAGAAGCGCTGACACAGCAAAAGAGCAACAAAACCATCGATATCCTGTGTGGTACGGAAAATAAATACGCCTATGTCACCATTGCTGATAATGGCTGCGGCATTGAAAAAAAGAACATTGGCAAGATATTTAACCCGCTCTATTCCTCAAAAAAAGGCGCGGATAATTATGGGATTGGCCTGACGTATGCAAAGCGGGTAATAGAAGCGCACGGCGGGGAGATTTACATCAAAAGTAAACAAAATGAATATACCCGGGCACAAATTACGTTACCGTT
>CALGRC010000108.1 GCA_937959315.1 uncultured Clostridia bacterium
TCATATTATTTTTCTTGTCGCCATAAACCTACATTTTTTCCTCGGCGTTTTCTTTCATTTTATCATTGGCGTTGACAGCAATTGAGTATAAAAAAAGAGGATAACTTCCATATAAGAAATTATCCTCTTTCTTTTCTATTCAGTTTTCCAGATAACCAAAGTTCAAATCCATCCGTTTGCCTGCATGTATCATTTTAGAATTTCGAAAAAAATGACTCTGTATCCTATTACATTTTAACAAATGGTATCATGCTTTTCTTTGCAAAATCTTTTGAAAATACCTTCCCCCGTTCAGGTCCGTCTAAACAGAGGTGAGGTATCTCCAAAAATCTTTTTGAAAAGAGGGCCTGCGGAAATCCCGCAAACCCTCTTAAACACTGGCCAAACAAGATATGTATCTTTTTTGGCCTCTTTCTTTAGAGGCGCCACCCAGATTTGAACTGGGGAATAAAGGATTTGCAGTCCTCTGCCTTACCACTTGGCTATGGCGCCATACACTGCCATAATATGCAATGGCCTATGAATATGATACTGAAATGAAGCAAGAGACGTAAAAATACGTCTCTTGCCCATCAATAGAGCGGAAGACGAGATTCGAACTCGCGACATTCACCTTGGCAAGGTGACGCTCTACCCCTGAGCCACTCCCGCATGCTTTGTTGCCTGAAAAACAGGCGACAAACCACTTTGACAAATCAAGCAAATGGTGCCTCCGGGCGGAATCGAACCACCGACACGAGGATTTTCAGTCCTCTGCTCTACCAACTGAGCTACAGAGGCAAACAACTGTCTGCCTAGCATATTGTACTGCAAACTGCGTTTCTTGCCAATGAAACCTCTACCTGATGTAAGAAAAAGCGACCCGGAACGGGCTCGAACCGTCGACCTCCAGCGTGACAGGCTGGCATTCTAACCAACTGAACTACCGGGCCATATCTCTCACAGCACGTTTTGTATTGTAGCATATTTCTAGTGGCGTGTCAATACATTTTTATCAAAAAATTTAAATTTTATCTAATCATCCTGTTTTTGTTCCAATTTTCCAAAAAACCAGTATATTTTTCAAGTTTTACGAAAAAACTATTGACAAGCGTAAAAAAAACGGGTATAATGGTTCTTGCTTGATTGCAATTGCAGTTGGGAAGCATAGCTCAGCTGGGAGAGCACCTGCCTTACAAGCAGGGGGTCACAGGTTCGAGCCCTGTTGTTTCCATTTCAAGGCCTGCATACCATAAAAGGTATGCAGGTTTCTTTTATTTTTCTTTCAAAATTGCTTTCCTATACTGCGACGGCGTCACATGAAAATTCCGTTTAAAACACCGGCTAAAATAATATTGATTGTCATACCCCAAATATTTTGCAATTTCTTTGAGCTGCAATGCCGTATGCCCCAGCAATTCTTTGGCCATATCCATCCGCGTATGTTCGATATATTTTTGCGGCGGTATCCCCATATAACGGACAAATTGGCTGCGAAACGATCGTTCAGACATATGGCAAAGCGCCGCTAGTTCCGGTACCGTGACGCCCTCTACAACATGGTATAAAATATGCTGCAATGCCGGTTCTAAACGCTCTTGCGGCTTCGCTTGCAATGAACAGCTAAACAGCCATTCGGCAAGCAACTGTGAAAAAACGGCCGAAGCTAGCATTGTATTATTCTGCGTACGTTTATGCAGCAAAGAAAAACACCGTTTCATATCCGCAGCTTCTTGGACTGTTATTTGTATCATACGGTAAACATCCCCATCCGGCAAAACAGCGGCATCTCCCATTTGAAATTCAAACCAATAAAAAACCCATTGATGGGCTTTGCAACTGTATCCTTTTATATCCCTGAGCCGAATCAGCAGCAAACTGCCCTCTTTTAAACGGTATTCCCGGCCATCTTTTAATTGCATTACCCCGCTGCCACGCAGCGTCCTAACTGCAACATAGGTATCATCATGCCCCCACTTCCATATCACACGATAAGAAGGATCTGCTTCTATATACCAAATGGTCTTTAATGCGGCAGAAATCGCACATTTACTTCCCTCTGCTTTCACCATAATACTTTTCATCTTATCACATCCCCCCGATTTTGCATCATATCCATTATATAACTTTTTTGCCGAATTGTATATTTATTTTTACCGAAAAACACATTTCCTTTTTTAGTTGCACGGTATAAAATTAATAGATGAGGTGATTGGTTCGTGACAAGACGTGAAAATATACTCTCGTTATACCGCCGGGCCGGCTATGAAAAAGCGCCTGTTCAATTTGAACTATGCCCTTCTTTGATAGAGAGTTATCAAAAAAGGGAAAAGTCAGACCTACCGTACGACGATTATTTCGGTTTTTCTGTGAAAGAAGTTTCAGATGGTATTTTACAAAACCCAGTGGATGACGAAGTTTATAAGCGTTATTATGACGTGCCTCTAAAGCCTGGAACTACCATAGATATGTACGGCGTAGCGCACGAACCAGGAAGCGAAGCTGCAAAGCATATGACTTATATGCGCAACCCGCTGAAAACATGTGACAGCCTGCAAAAAATGCAGGAATATCCCTACCCAGACTTTGCCCATGCCTCTTATGAACATCAAGCGGCAGAGGTAGCAGCCATCCATGCGGCAGATAAACTGGCATTTGGCAACGTATCTAATACTGTTTGGGAATGGGCGTGGTATATCCGCGGTATGGAAGAACTCATGATGGATATGATGACCGGCGACCCTATGGCAGAGTTTATCCTGGATAAAACCATGGAAATATCCATCAAACGCGCAGAGCAATTTGCAAAAGCTGGTTGTGATTACTTACTGCTTGGAGACGACGTGGGGATGCAAAAATCTGTTATGATGAGCGAAGATATGTACTGCAGCTGGCTCAAACCACGGTTAAAAAATGTCATTGACCATGCGCGCAAAATCAAACCGGACATCTTGATTATGTATCATAGCTGTGGGTATGTAGAGCCATTTATCCCCCACTTCATTGATGCAGGCGTCGATATTTTAAATCCGGTTCAGCCAGAATGTATGGATTTCAAAAAAATTCATCAAATGTACGGCGACCGGCTATCCTTTAACGGTACGCTCGGCACCCAAACAGTTATGCCGTTTGGCACACCTGACGATGTACGGCGGAAGGTATTTGAAAACTTAGAAATCGCCGGTGATAAGGGCGGACTGCTGTGCTGCCCGACCCACATGCTGGAGCCGGAAGTCCCATGGGAGAATATTTTGGCTTATGTCAAAGCCTGCGAGGATTTTAAATAATTTGCTAACTCCAT
>CALGRC010000109.1 GCA_937959315.1 uncultured Clostridia bacterium
TTATTATGCTCTATTTTAATCTTTTTTCATTATATCACACTTTTTCTTTTTGCGCAATTTCCTATTATATAAAAAACCGGCCGGTTGTCATAACCGGCCGGTTTATAATATGAAACTTTACAAGGCGGCTGCCCGTTTTCCAAATTCCCTGCACTGTGCAAGTCCGGCATTATCCGGCATTTCATTTATCATAAGCCCTTCCTCTTCAAAAAGCACAGCGCCGGCCGCCCGTACACGTTCTTCCCAATTCCGCATCCATTCGCCGTCCCCCCATCCATAGGACCCAAAAAGCGCAACATTTTTCCCGGTAAGGCTGGGTTCCAATTCAGAAAAAAACGGCTCAAACTCTTCTTCTTCCAACACCTCAGCCCCCATAGCCGGGCAACCCAGCAGCAAAATATCATACCCAGCAGCATCGGACGCTGTGATATCTGAAACAGAAAAGCACGCGCACGCTGGGCAGCTCTCTTTCGCCCCTTCCCATACAGCCTCTGCCATTGCCTGCGTATTCCCTGTACCGCTCCAATACACAATGACCACTTTACTCATATCCAAAGCCTCCTTTAAAATCAACACCGTATCTATTCCAAAAGGCAGTATGCCAAATTGCTTTCCTATTGAAATATGCTATACCGTACAAAACAACTGTATCAAAGTTTCCCCTTCTTTCATTTTTTTCAAAATCGCCTGCCGGCAGGCCTGGTATTTGGAAAACGTCTCTTTTGCAGCCCTCTCATTATGATATACCTTCCATTCCCCGCTGAACAGGTACCCTTTTCCACGGCATGCAATAAAACTTTCAATGTCATAGACAGGGTAACCCAAAAATGCACCGATTTCATGCGGAAACTCCTTATCGTTACATTGGAGCCGCAGCTTTAATACAGCAAGATATTGATCCAATGTTCCATCAGCAGGATAACCAAATGCATATAAAAATGCCTGTATCTCTGGCTGCAATACATGCGTATACAACACCTGTTCCCGGTATGCCAAGAGTAAAACCCGTTTTTCACATTCACACAATGGCTGCAGTACAATGCCGCTGCGGCCAAGGCAGTTGTTGAACTGTTCCAGTTCCCGATGGACATTGGGATAGTCCCTTTTATAGCAGGCGACCAAATTTGCCGGTTTCATCCCCGCCAGCGCCGGGCCGCAATGATAGGCAATATATGTTTCCATCAGCAGAACCCCCTATTGTTAGTTATAACTAACTTCAAGGCAACGGCAAACACTCTTTGAGCGCTTCCTGCAAAGCGCACGCACTGGAAGAATGGCAGTGTTTAACGACCGCGCCCGCTTTTTCCGCCTGTTCCGACGCCACATTGGCCATTTTATGCGCAACCGTTCTGGTAAAAACAATCACCAAATCCGGCCGGCCTATCTGGTTTTTAAAATCTGCCGGGCATTGGGTGAAGACTTTGCATTTTTTACACCCATGCTGTTTGCATATTTCCTTATACCGGCAATGCATCCGGTCATGCCCGCCCACAATTACCACACACATTGAAACGACACTTCCTTTTTTAAGCAATGTTGCTGCTTACCAGGGCGCTGTATCATGCATTTCCGGCAGCGGGGCAGCAGCGCCATATTATGGCGCTGCCATTTCAAGCCCTTGCCTTCTACAGACGCCGCGCTGTTATTTTTTCCCATGGCAGATGCCAGACATCCCACAACCGCCGCAGTCTGAACCGCAGGAGCATGTCCCCGATTTTCTCTTTTTCCACATATTGCGGATAATCAACGCCACAACAGCGGCAAGCAAAACCGAAATCCCAATTGTCGCCGGCATTCCAGCCACCCCTTTCTATCCAGGCCATAAAGCATACGTCCTTTATTTTATCCCCAGCGCACGGCTTTCCGTCCTGCCAACCGTAAGCGCCGTACTCTCTTTATGCGGGCGGACCAATAAATAGACAATCAGCGCCGCACACAAGAACGCGATGGCCGTCCAAATACCAAATCCGCCGCCGGTAAACAAGCTGCCAATCTGAAAAACACACAGGGAAACAACATAGGCGAAGATGGTCTGATATCCAATGGCGAACCACGTCCACTTCGCACTGTTCATTTCCCGCTTGATAGCGCCAATGGCCGCAAAACAGGGTGCGCACAGCAAATTGAATACCAGGAAGGAATATGCCGCCAAACCGGTATAGTTTGCCGCAAGGGTGCTCCAAATTTCCGCGCCGTCTTCGGCAACTTCTGCAAAACCATACAAAATACCAAAGGTACCAACCACATTTTCCTTTGCAATCAAGCCGGTAACCGCCGCAACAGCCGATTTCCAGTCGCCCCAGCCCAGCGGGATAAACAGCCACGCAATGGCGTTTCCAATATTGGCTAGGATGGAATGGTTTAAATCCTCTACCATACCGAACGAACCGTTTTCAAACCCGAACCCTTGCAAGAACCACAGCACAATGGTGGACAGCAAAATGATGGTACCGGCCTTTTTGATAAACGACCATCCGCGCTCCCACATACTCCGCAGCACATTGCCCACCGTCGGCAAATGGTAAGCAGGCAGCTCCATCACAAACGGCGCCGGGTCGCCTGCAAACAATTTGGTTTTCTTGAGCATAATGCCCGAAACAATGATCGCCGCAATGCCCACAAAGTACGCGCTGGGCGCAACCCACCAAGCATTTTGGAACAGCGCGCCTGCAATCAGCGCAATGATTGGCAGCTTGGCGCCGCAGGGAATAAAAGTCGTAACCATCACGGTCATTTTCCGGTCGCGGTCGTTTTCTATTGTCCTGGTCGCCATAACGCCGGGCACCCCGCAGCCAGTCCCAACCAAAATCGGGATAAAGGACTTCCCTGACAGGCCGAATTTCCGGAAAATCCGATCCATGATAAACGCAATCCGCGCCATATAGCCGCAGCCCTCCAGGAACGCCAGAAAAAGGAACAGCACCAGAATCTGCGGCACAAACCCCAGTACTGCGCCGACGCCGCCGACAATCCCATCTAAAATCAGGCTGTTAAGCCAGCCGGCAGTCCCCAACACCGTCAATGCGCCTTCTATCAGCACCGGAACCCCGGGCACCCAAACACCAAAGTCGGCCGGGTCGGGTTCTGCCATCTCCAAGGCCTGTTCAAAATCGCCAATAGCAACCGGGATGGTTTCTTCCACAACGCCCGCTTCATTTTCCACCTCAGCAACAGCCGTCACACCGGCCGCATCCGCCAGGAAGGCATCCACCACAGACTGGTCTGGCTCTTCGGCCTCCATGGTTTCAGTAAACCCTGCGGTATCAATGCCAGCTTGTTCCGCTGCGCTGACAAAAGCTTCTATTTTCAGTTGTTCGGTTTCCCATTCGCCCACCGACTCCTCATAGGCAGACGAGCCAATGCCAAACAGGTGGAACCCTTCGCCAAACAAGCCGTCGTTTGCCCAATCGGTCGCCCAGGTCCCCACCGTCGTCACCGATATATAGTATACAATCACCATAACAGCCGCAAAAATCGGCAACGCCAGCCAGCGGTTGGTCACCACACGGTCAATTTTATCCGACACGCTCATGTTCCCCTTGTTCTTTTTGCTGTAACAGGATTTGATAATCGAATGGATAAATTCATACCGCGCGTTGGTGATGATACTCTCCGCATCGTCGTCCAATGCTGCTTCTGCATCTGCTATGACATCTGATACATCCGGTGTGTTTTTCACAATACCACCAATTTTATCATCCCGCTCAAACAGCTTAACCGCGCAAAAACGCCGCTGTTCTTCCGGTATGCTTTCATCCAGGCGGCCGGCAATCTGGCTGAGATACCCTTCTACCGCGCCGGAAAATTCGTGAACATGCGCAAACGGCTTACCAGATTTTGCAGCCGAAACCGCTTTCTCAGCAGCTTCCCGCACACCCGTGCCTTTGAGGGCAGAGATGGGGACTACCTCACAGCCCAATGCTTTGCCAAGCGCCGCAAAACGGATGGTATCGCCGCTTTTTTGAACCACGTCCATCATGTTGACGGCTATCACAACCGGGATACCCAATTCCGCCAGTTGCGTGGTCAAATAGAGGTTGCGTTCCAAATTGCTCCCGTCTACAATATTCAAAATGGCATCCGGCCGTTCTTGAATCAGATAATTTCTTGCTACAACTTCTTCCAGCGTATAAGGCGACAGGGAATAAATACCGGGAAGGTCCATGATGATAACATCCTTGTGCCCTTTGAGTTTTCCTTCCTTTTTTTCCACCGTAACGCCCGGCCAGTTGCCCACAAACTGGTTTGCGCCGGTCAAAGCGTTGAACAGGGTGGTTTTCCCGGAATTTGGATTTCCGGCGAGCGCTATTTTTATCGACATATGGAATACCTCCTAATAAAGTTAGAAAACTAACCAATGTACAAAAGTTTAGCTTACCAAGATCATCTGTGCATCTGCTTTCCGCAGGCTGAGCTCATATCCGCGGACGGTGATTTCCACCGGGTCGCCAAGCGGCGCAACCTTGCGCACATAAATCTCACAGCCCTTTGTAATGCCCATATCCATCAGCCGGCGCTTAACCGCGCCTTCCCCGTCCAGCTTTACGACTTTTGCCGTCTGTCCAACTTTTACATCCCGTAACGTCCGCATAAACAGCTCCCTTTCTATTTGCAAATATCATTTCAAACCATAATCCGGTTGGCCATAGCTTTGTCTATTGCCACACGCGCATCCTTTACATGCACAATCACATTGCCGGCAATTTCCGATACCACCGTGACCTCGCTGCCCTCAACAAATCCGAGGCTTTCCAAAAAACGCCTGGTTTCATCCTTCCCGTTGATTTTGAGAATCTGTTTTTTTTCACCAACGCCCGCCATTGATAACGGCATCATATCCCCCTCCATTCTGCCCGTCCCAATTTGTATGCACCGTAGTTAGTGCACACTAACAACCAACTGTTAGTTTACCACAACTAACCATACTTGTCAATCACTTCTTTCAAACCTTTTCTATTTTGGTATGCAATCTAAAAACCAAACTGTTTTCCTTCTTTTTTTTGTCAAATCATACAAATTGGCAAACAGGCAAAAAATCAGGGGGTTCCGGGCCGCCGCATAAAAAAGTTCTGCAATGGGTACAATCCCTATTGAAATTCCCTGCTTTTTCCGATACAATAGAGGTAAACAGGAACGCACGTATGGAGGCATGACCGGTGGAAACGATTTGGAAAAAAATAATCCCCCTTGCGCTTATTGCGGTATTGGTATTTTTGGGCGTATTGGCCGCTTTTGTGTGGAACGGCGTACAGCGTTCGGAACAGGAAATGGCCGCCTTGGCGCAGGAACAGGAACAAACCCGCACCAACCTGCTGCTGACGCTTGCACAAGAGGACAATTCTTTGTGCGGGGTTTTGGTATGCAGTTTAGACCCTAAGAAACAGACAGCCGATATCATCAGCATCCCTACAGACACATTGGCCGACGTGGCGGGCAGCAACCAGGAATTGGGCGCCGTGCCGTCCATTGGCGGCATACAAATGCTGTTGGAAAAAATGCCGTCCATTTTGCCGCTGCCCATCACAAACTATTTAGCTTTCCAGCCCGATTCATTTGTAAAAGCCGTTGACCTGGCGGGCGGCGTAGGGTTTGACGTCCCCTACTCCATCAGCCAGCAAATGCCCGGCGCACGGACGTCCGCCACCGTGCTGCGGAGAGGGGAGCAAACCTTGGACGGCGCTGGCGCGTGGGCCATGATGCAGTACAGCGGAGAGGGCGCCGCTGCACAGCAAACATTACAGCGTGAATTTTTTAAAGCCTATCTTGAAAAGCTCGCAGCAATGGACACGCAGCAGCTCGAACCTATTATCCGCGATACCATTGCGCAAGTTACCACCGATTTTTCCTCTTATAATACCGCGGACTACGCAGCCAGGCTTGCCGCATTCAACCCGGCAGACACACAGGCTGCCGTCTTGCCCGGTACATACCGGCAAGTGGACGGGCAGCGGTTCTTCTGTTACCAGGCAACGGAAGTAAACGCTTTTGTCAACCAAATTTTAGACCGCTGACCGCTATTTTTCTCAAAATTGGTCCCTCTTTCTAGAGGGACCCTTTTTTATTTTCAAAAAAAGCTTGACAATTTTGGATTACAGGTGTAATATATAAATAACTTACATATGTAATCTAAAAAGGATGTGACTGCTATGCAACAACTCCCGCAAATTTCCGAAGCAGAACTGGAAGTGATGAAAGAACTTTGGAAATTGCAAACTGCCACCAGCGCCCAGCTTTTAGAAACCATTGTACCCAAAAGCGGCTGGAAACCCAAAACGGTGCAAACCCTGCTGGCCCGTCTGGTAGCCAAAAAGGCGGTAACAGCAGAAAAAACCGGCGGCAAGGCCTACCAATACCGCCCGGCCATCAGCGAAGCCGCTTACCGCCGGGCAGCCAACCAAAACTTCCTGCAAAAACTATACAATGGTTCGCTTGGGCTTATGCTGTCCAGTTTTATCCATGACTGTAAGCTTTCCGACCAGGAATTGGATGAACTCCGCCAGATATTAAAGACTAACTATTAAAAGTCAATAGGGAAAGAGGAAAAAATATGAAAATTTTTGAAAGTGGATAAGAAACAAAAAA
>CALGRC010000110.1 GCA_937959315.1 uncultured Clostridia bacterium
ACAGCGCCGTGCGCAGATTCCCAATATGCATATAGCCCGTCGGGCTGGGCGCAAACCGCGTCCTGATTTTTCCTGCCATACCGTTTCCCGCTCCTTTATTTGGATTCCGCAACCAGCGAAGCCGCCAGCTTGACCGCCTCGTCAGCCGAACGCTCCTGTACCTCGCCGCCGGCGCGCAGCTTATATTCCACAATGCCTTCCCCGGCGCGCTTGCCCACCGTAATGCGGACGGGGTACCCAATCAGGTCGGCATCGTTGAATTTCACGCCCGGCCGCTCATCCCGGTCGTCCAGCACAGCCTCTACGCCCGCAGCGCACAGGCTGCTGTAAATTTGCTCCGCCAGCGCCATTTGTTCCGCATTTTTGGCGCTCACCGGCACCACTACCGCATGCCACGGGGCAATGCCAACCGGCCAGATAATGCCGTTTTCATCGCAGTTTTGCTCAATGACCGCCGCAATACAGCGGTTGACGCCAATGCCGTAGCAGCCCATGACCGGCACCTGCTCCCTGCCGTTTTCATCCAGGAAGGTGCAGTGCAGCGCCTTGGTGTACTTGTCGCCCAGCTTGAAGATATGTCCCACCTCAATGCCGCGGCAGGTGTGGATTTCCCCGCCGCATTTGGGGCATTTGTCGCCCGGCACAATACTACGGAAATCCCCCACAAAATCCGGTGTGAAATCGCGGTTTATATTGACGTTGATCAGATGATAGTCGCTTTCGTTGGCGCCCACCACCATATTTTTCATGCCGGCCACCTCATTGTCGGCAATGACCGGGACAGGCAGCCCCACCGGCCCGGCGAAGCCCACGCGGGCATTGGTGACGCGCACCACGTCGTCGGCCGCCGCCAGCTCCAGATTGACCGCGCCCAGATGGTTTTTCAGCTTGATTTCGTTGACTTCCCGGTCGCCGCGCACCAGAACCGCCACCATTTTGCCGTCGGCGTTGTAAAGCAGCGTTTTGGCAAACCGGTCGGGCGTGGTGTGCAAAAATGCCGTCAGCTCCTCAATGGTGCCGGCGTGCGGGGTTTCTATTTTTTCCGCCGGCAGCTCGGCTTCGCCCGCATTGGCAGCCGCCTCGGGCACACACGCGGCTTTTTCCTCGTTGGCGCAGTAGCCGCACGCGCAATAGGCAATGGTATCTTCGCCGATATCCGATTTTACCATAAATTCCTGCGACCCGCTGCCGCCCATGGCGCCGCTGTCCGCGTCCACCACCAAATAGTCCAGCTTCAGGCGGTCAAAAATTTCACGGTAAGCGTGGTACATATTGTCATATGATACGTCCAGCCCCGCCGCGTCCCGGTCAAAGCTGTAGGCGTCCTTCATGATAAATTCCCGGCTGCGTATCACGCCAAACCGGGGGCGCCGCTCGTCCCGGTACTTGGTCTGTATTTGATAAAGGGTCAGCGGCAGCTGCTTGTACGACTTCAGCGAAGCCCTGACCGTATCGGTAAACAGCTCCTCATGCGTCGGCCCCAGGCAAAAATCCCGCCCGTTGCGGTCCTTTAACCTGAACATATCCGGCCCAAATACCTCCCAACGGCCAGATTCCTGATATGCCTCGCTGGGCAGCAGCGCGCTCATCAGCAGTTCTTGTGCGCCGTGGCCATCCATGCTGCGCCGCACTACATTTTCTACTTTACGCAGCACACGCAGCCCCATAGGCAAATAGGCATACACCCCGCTGGCAAGCTTGCGCATCAGCCCTGCCCGCAGCATAAGCTGATGGCTGGCAATTTCCGCCTCGGCCGGCACCTCCCGCAGCGTCGGGGTCAGGCTTTTTGACAGTCTCATCATTCGTTCCACCCTTCAACATACAATCTTATCCAATAGTATACCCCATTTTGCCAGCCGTTGCAAGGGTTTTCTGTACGCAAAAAAGCGAAACCCCAAAGCTTTGGGATTTCGCTGGCTCTTTTGGTTATCCCTCTTTTTCTATTCCCCCAAAATTCCCCGCAAACCGGTCAGGCTTCATCTACCGGGGCATTGTTGTACGCGTTGATGACGGCATTTTCTATGTACTGCCGGCACTCGTAATTAATCGGATGGGCCACATCCTTGAAGGTCCCATCCTTTAGCCGCTTATTCGGCATGGCGACAAAAACCTTGTCCTCATTTTCAATCACTTTGATGTCATGCACCGCAAAGCAGTCATCAAACGTGACCGAGGCAATCGCCTTCATTTTGCTCTCTGTGTCAAACTTCTTAATCTTGATGTTTGTAATTTCCATAACCCCTGTCTCCTTTTGCCAAACAATGTAGAATCTAAAATTCTGGCTTCATTATACTAGGATTGTAGGAATTTGTCAATCATTTGCACACTCGGCGTAAAAAGTTTGGCACTTTTGCATATCTTCAAAGCAAAAATTTGTATGGTTTGCCGCAGGTATCCAGCGCCCCGCGCAAGAAAATTTACAATTTCCCATAGTAAAAGTTGCCAATATGTGATATACTATAGCAAATTGTTTCGGTTTGATAAAGGAGAGATGGCATATGGCCGATAAAAACCGGCATCAAGTCAAAAAATTCAGCCTGCTGGACGGTGTAAACTTATATTACATCGCCGACAGCCGGCTTAAAACCACATCGCTGTATCTGTACCTGCACCGGCCGCTCACCCGGGAAGAGGCCACCAAAAATGCGCTTCTGGCCAGCGTACTGAAGCGCGGTACCCAAAAGCTGCCCGATATGCGCGCCATCAACCGGCATTTGGAAGGGCTCTATGGCATGCTGTACGACATTGGCATCACCAAAAAAGGCCCCATCCAATCGCTGTCGTTTTCCTTCAACACCATATCCGACAGCTTCGCCGGCGAAGGGACGCTGCATGCCGCCATAGATGTGCTGCTAGACTTCCTGCTTGATCCCAAGCAAACCGGCGGGGCTTTCGATTTTTCCTATGTGAAAGGGGAAAAGAAAAACCTAAAAGATACCATCGAAAGCCTGGTCAACGACAAACGTTCATACGCCAATTACCGCTGCCTGGAAGAACTTTGCAAGGGGGAACGCGCCGGCGTGTTTGAATATGGCTACGCCGACGACCTGCCTGCACTGGACGCCAGGGCATTGTACCAGCATTACCAGTCTATTCTGACCACAAGCCCCATCGATATTTTTGTAGTGGGAGATGTAGAAATTGCCGCGGTGGTAGAGCAGTTCCGCAAGCGGCTGTCCGCACTGCCGCTGTCCATTACCCCCATTCCCATGGAACACGAAAAAAAAGAGGCGGGCGAGGTGCGCACGGTCGAAGAGGCCTTCGACGTCACGCAAGGCAAACTGGCGCTGGGGCTGCGCACCGGCGCGGTAGCTTCCGATCCCGGTTATTATGCGCTTTTGGTGGGCAATAGTATCCTGGGCGCAGGGGCACATTCTAAATTATTTAACAATGTACGCGAAAAAAAGAGCCTATGCTATTATGTTGGCAGCCGGATTGACAAATTTACACCCATTATGATCATCAGTTCCGGCATTGAATTTGATAAATACCAAGAGGCAAAAAAAGAAATCCTGTTCCAACTGGAAGCGGTCAAAAAAGGCTTTTTTGACGGACCCGAACTAGACGCTGCCAAGGAATTTATCATCAGCCAATACCAGTCGTACTTAGACAGCCCCTACCTGATGCAAGCCTACTATCTGGGGCTGGCGCTCACGGGCAATACCGACACCATTGAGGACGCCGCCCGAAAGGTGCGCGCCGTCACCACCGAAGACGTGGTGCGCGAATTTGTCAAAGTTAAGCTGGATACCGTTTATTTTCTCAAAGGGAAGGAGGCGCCCGCACAATGAAACTGCAAAAAATCTACAGCGGCGATTGGAAGGAAACCCTCTATTTAGGCGAACACGAGAGCGGCCTGGGGGTATTTATCATCCCAAAACCCGGCTTTATCAAAAAATACGCCATGTTCGGCACCCGGTACGGCTCGGTAGACAATACCTTTATCCCGCTGGGGAAAACCGAAAAAATCCAGGTGCCCGACGGTATCGCGCATTTTTTGGAACACAAGATGTTTGAACAGCCGGACGGCAGCAACGCCTTCGACCTGTTTTCCAAATACGGCGCCAACGCCAATGCGTTCACCTCGTTTACCAGCACCTGCTACCTGTTTTCCTGCACCGGGCATTTTGATGAAAACCTGGCGCATTTGCTAAGCTATGTACAGGAACCCTACTTCACCGACGAAAATGTTGCAAAAGAACAAGGGATCATCGGCCAGGAAATCCGTATGTATGACGACGACCCCGAATGGCAGGTGCAGTTTGGCCTGCTCAAAGCGCTGTATGAAAACAACCCGGTGAAACTCGACATCGCGGGCACCATCGAGAGCATTTCGCATATTGACAAGGAGGTGCTCTACACCTGCTACAACACTTTTTACAACCCGGCCAACATGGTACTGTGCGTGGCAGGCGACGTAGACCCCGAAAAAATTGCGGCGCTTTTGGATACACACATCCAAAAAGGCCGCCCCAGCGGGCGGGTGGAAAGCTTTTACCCCGCAGAACCTGCGCGTGTACACCAAACGCTGCGGGAACAGCGGCTGGAAGTGTCCATCCCGCTGTTTGACATCGGCTTTAAAGACAACGCCCCGGAGACCGGCGAAGCATTGCTCAAAAACGAAATTGCGGCCAAACTTTTACTGAAAATACTGGCCGGGCGCAGCAGCGAACTGTACGCCAGCCTATACCAGGAAGGGTTGGTCAACGCCAGTTTTTCTACCGATTTGATGATGGAGCCGCAGTTTTCCTGCGCCATTGTCGGCGGCGAATCACAGCAGCCCTTGCAGGTACAGCAGCGCCTGCTGCAAGCCATAGCAGATATCCGGGAAAACGGCCCTGACCGGCAGGCGTTTGCGCATGCCAAAAAGGCGCTGTATGGCAATTTCCTACGCTGCTTCAACGATGTGGAAGATATCGCGGGCATGTTCACCCGCAATATTTTAAACGGCGTCAACATCTTCCGGTTTAAAACCCTGCTCGACCAGGTGGACGAGGCGTTTGCCATGGCCTGGTTCAACCGGGTCTTTACCGAAGAAAACATGGCCATGTCCATTGTCTGGCCGGCAGACAGGCAAAGCTGAAACGGCAAAATAAAAAGAATTGTGAGGTGGATTGTATGGGGGATATCAGCCAATCGGCATCGCTGGGGCAAACAGTATTTAACGGGCCCATCGCCTTCCCTGGCCTGGGGCTGCAGTTTGATCCGGACAAACAGGTATTCGGCACGTTCATTCATTGGTATGGGGTTATCATCGCGCTGGGGTTTCTGCTGGCCATTTTAGCAGGCATCAAACTCATCCGCCGGGAAGGGCTCAAAGAGGATACCCTATTTGACATCGTCATTATCGGCACACCGTCGGCCATCGTCGGCGCACGGCTGTATTATGTCATTTTTGCATTTGACCAGTACAAAAACAACCTGCTGGATATCTTTAAAATCTGGGAAGGCGGGCTGGCCATTTACGGCGGTATCATCGGTGCGGTGCTTTCCACCGTCATCTACTGCCATGTCAAAAAAATCAAACTGACGAAAATCCTCGACGTCGGCGCAGTGGGGCTCATCATCGGCCAGGCCGTGGGCCGTTGGGGCAATTTTATCAACCGCGAGGCGTTCGGCAGCCACGCCAGTTCCCTGCTGCCCTGGCGCATGCGGCTGTATACCGATGCCGCCATGTCTACCTGGGCAGACGTCCATCCGACCTTTTTGTACGAATCCCTGTGGTGTGTGGGCGTATTGTGCGTACTGCTGTGGCTCTACCGCAAAAAGAAATTTGACGGGCAGATTTTCCTATCCTATGTGCTGCTCTACGGCTTGGGCCGGTTCTGGATTGAAGGGCTGCGCACTGACAGCCTGTACATCGGGCCCGTCCGGGTATCCCAGCTGCTGGCGCTGCTGTCAGCCATTGCGGCGCTGGTGCTCTTACTGCGGTGTTACAAGCGGGCAAAGTCCGGCATGTACGGCACAGCGCCTGCCGCCCCTGAAATATCGGAAAACCCGCCGGCAGAGGCAGCGGCGCCTGCGGATGATATGCAGCAGCGCCCGCAGCCGCCGGATTCCGATTGCCCGCAGCAAAAAGAACAGCAGCTCTAAAACAAGGCCCGCAGCAATGAGCTGCGGGCCTTGTTTGCATCAGAACCATTTTTTGCGGCGGAACCATACCATAACGGCGGCAACCACCACCACACTGCCCACGATAACCGCCAAATACCCATACTTCCAATGGTATTCGGGCATTTGCAAATTCATCCCATACCAGCCGGCAATCAGGGTGAGCGGCAAAAAAACAGCAGTAATCACTGTAAATAACTTCATAATATGATTTAAGTCTATATCCACCTGCGCCTGCGCCGCTTCCCGCACCTGCGTTACATAATCGCGCAAGTTGTTGGTGGCCTGCAGCAGCCGCTCTGCCCGGCGGGTCAGCATGCGCGCCATGCGGAGCGCAGATTCGCCCATCAGGCCGTTTTCATTCTCTTCCAGCCCCTCGCAAACCGCCAAAAGCTGTTCATAATACCGCTTATATCCCAGCAGCAGCCTGCGCTTATGCACAATATCCCGCGTACAGTCGGTACGGTCGCGCGCTATGACTGCATCTTCCAAATCGGTAATGTCCTGCTCAATCTCGTCCAGCGCCTGGTAATCGTCATCGGTCAAATCCCGCAGCCATAGGCAAAGGATATCCGGCAGCCCCGCTTTTTCATCCTGCGCCGCCACCCGCCTGAGCCGTTCCTGCAAGTACTTTCCTGGCACCACCGCAACCAGGCAATCCTGCCCCAGGTAAAAAACGGCTGTGTACAGCATACCGTCGCGGAACAGCCGCAGCAAAACCATATCGCAATCCGGATGGTCTTCAAACCGGCTATGCTTCTGCGGACCGGCCATAACAGCCGATATCCGCGCAATCGCTTCTGCCGGTATCCCCTGCTGTCCTGCCTCTGCTTTCCAATGTTTTTCTACAATGACTGAAATCATTGGACATCCCCCTGTAATTTCTTAAAATTTTTAGAATTTTCAAAGAAAGTACTTGCATTTTTGTGCAAATTGTCTTATACTGTATTTGGAATCTTTTTTGAACCATACAACCATGTTTGAGGTGAAATGCAGTGAAACAGTTAGACCGGATTTTGAAATCGATGGCAAAGAAAATCGATCATCACCCGGACTTAAAGCAAGCATATCAACGGGCATGCAATGGGACTGCCGGAAATACGGAAGCCGACCAGATAGTTGGACTATACCGGCAAGTTACCAAGCTGTACCGCCGCTAACCATATAAAAATACCAGGGCACAGGGACGGTTGTCTTTTGTGCTCTTTTTTTATACCCGTAAAAAGTCATACGGGTTGTCAAATAGATGGTCGGTTCCCAATGCCACCGCACCGCGCAAACTACCCATTCCATCCAGCGCTGACGCCCGGATATCGGCATTGAGGCCGCCCATCATACGCCGGCCGGCCTCCCGCCGGACAGACGGCAGCAGATAATCAGCAAGCCCCGGCACACCGGCCGCAAACACCACCGCCTCCGGGTTAACCAGATTGGACAAGTTTGCAATGCCAATCCCCAAATACTGTGATTCATCCGCAAGCAGCCGTACCGCAAGCCCGTCCCCCGCCTGTGCGGCCGCCAACACATCCGCCGCTGTTGCGCCCGCTTGCAGGCAAGTACGTTCCCCTGCCGCTATAGCCGCATGCAGCGCCTGTAAAAGCGCCCCCTCGCCGGCAAACGCCTGCAAACAGCCATGGTTGCCGCACGAACACAGCGGCCCGTCTGCATAAATGGTGGTGTGCCCGATTTCCCCCGCCCCCTGCCCGCTGCCGCGGTAAAGTTTCCCGTCTATTACCAGTGCGCCGCCAATCCCGGCGCCCACATAAACAAACGCAAAATTAGTAAGCTTTTTTGCCGCGCCATACCACAGCTCCGCTAGCGTCATCAGCCGCACATCGTTTTCCACATAAACCGGCATGTCCAGCCGCGCTTCCAGCAACCCCCGCACCGGCACCCCTTCCCATCCCAAATTGGGCGCAAATATTGATATGCCGTTTTCAGCGTCTACCAGGCCATGGACGGCAACCCCCAAGGCGGCCACTTTATCAAACTCCGGGAACCGCCGAAGCTTCCCATCTACAAAGTCAATACACTGCCGTACCGTATCTCCTGGCAGCAGCACTTGCTCTTGATACCATAAAAGCTGCCCGGCAAAATCTGCAACTGCCAGCGACACTGCCCCCGGCCCAAAATAGGCGGCTGCAATCCGGCAGCAGCCGGGCGAAAACTTCAATAATACCGGCTTGCGCCCGCCTGTCGATTCCCCCCGGTCAGCCTCGCACAAAAAACCGGCGCCAATCAACCGCGCGGTGATATTGGTCACCGTCGCCGGCGTCAGCCCGGTTTCTTTGGCAATCTGCGCACGGGACGCCGCGCCGTGGGCGCGTACCGTACGCAGAACTGCCGCCGTATTGATCCGTTTCATCAGCGAAAAACTTGCCACTTGATTTTCCATATGATATCCTTTGCACATTTATTTCTGTTCCAGCAATTCCAGCGCTTTTTGCAGCTGGGTATCCTCTTCCAGCGTCAAATTCTGCACTGGCTTTTGCAGTGCCGCCTCAGGCAGCGCCACCTCGATATCAGGCGAAATGCCAACTTGGTCAATGCACTCGCCGCTGGGCGTATAGTATTTTGCTGTGGTAATCTTCATGGCTGTGCCGTCGCCAAACTCAAAAATGGACTGCACCAGCCCTTTCCCAAATGTCTTTTCGCCTATCAGCGTACCTTTGTGGTAGTCGCGGATGGCGCCCGACAGCACTTCCGAAGCGCTGGCCGACGATCCATTGACGAGCACCGCCATAGGCAGCCCCAGCTCATTGGCATCCGATGGATACCCCTTTTCCCGGCCTTGTTTATCACGCACCGTAATGATATTGCCTTCCGGCAGCAGATAGTCGGCGACGGCTACCACCGCATCCAGCAGCCCGCCCGGGTTCCCGCGCAAATCTATCACCAGTTTCTGCATACCCTGGGTTTTTAACCGTTCAACGCCGTCAATAAATTCCTTGTCGGTGTTCTGGTCAAAACTGGATATCCGGATATATCCCGTCTGCGCGGTCAGCATCTTATCTTTGACCGTCACGGTCGTGATGGTCTCCCGCTGCACTGTCACATCAAACGTCTCGCCGCCGCGCCCAAGGGTGATGGATACCGTATCCTTGTCGGCGGTTTGGGTCACGCCTTTTATCATATTGATGATTTCATAATAATTGTCCATCCCGGCAGCCTGCCCCTCGACGGCAAGCAGCTTGTCGCCCGCCTGGATGCCCGCCTTCTGCGCCGGCGAATCGTCAAAGCAGGATAGCACGGTAATCTGCCCGTCGGCGGCGTCTATATACACTTCTACGCCAATGCCTACATAATCCCCGTCAATGCTGGTCATCATATCGTCGTAATTTTGCTCGTCAATATACGAGGTATATGGGTCGCCCACGCCATACACATAACCGGTCAGCGCAAGGTTTTCCATTTCCTGCTGGTCGTAATCGTTGATATAATGCTGCTCCAGCAGCGCGTCAATTTTTTTCAGTTTTGCCGCCGTATCATTGCCGCCGCCCAGCGACGCCAGCATAGAATATACTCCCGTACCGCCCACTGTAAAATACAAAATGGACGTTATTAAAAAAGTGATGATAACCGTTACGGCAATGTGTTTTTTATTCACCATTTGCTGTCTGTCCTTTCTCAAACCGAAGTCTTACCAGTATATGCCCGCCTATTGCAGATAATTCCACGGATTGACCGGGCTGCCGTTAACATTGACCTCAAAGTGGATGTGTGGGCCCGTCGAATAGCCGGTAGATCCAACCTTTGCAATCACCTGCCCGCGGGAAACCTGCTCCCCGGCGCTGACCAGCAGCTTGGAATTGTGCCCGTACAGCGTAGTAACGCCGCCGCCGTGGTCGATGACCACCATCCAGCCATAGGCGTTGTTCCAGCCGGATATGAGCACCGTGCCGTCCCCGCCCGCCAGCACGTCGGTGCCGTAGGACGCGCCGATATCAATGCCTGTATGCTGCTTGTACACCCCCAGCGTAGGGTGGGTGCGCATGCTGTAATCAGACGTCACCAGCGTGGTCTGGTCGGTAGGCCAGCGGAAGGTCCCGCCGGTATACACGCTGGTAGCGCTGCTGCTCCCGCTGCCTGACGCCCGCCGCAGCGCCGCTGCAATTTCTGCGCGCGCCGCTTCTTCATCCCGCTGGGCCTGTTCCTGTTCCGCCTTTAATTTTGCCTGGTCGGCTTCCAAATCCTTCATAATCTGCTGGCTCTCGGCAAGCCGGGCGTCCAGCGTCTGCTTGTGCTGGCTGCTCTCGTCCAGCAGCGCCTGGGTACCCGCCCGCTCAGTTTCCAGTTCGGTTTTGATATCGGCAATCGCCTGTTCCTTTTCCTTCAGGGTATTGAGCAGCTGGCTGTCATATTCCGCCACCTGCTGCACCACGTCCGCCCGGATTAAAAAATCGGCGAACGATTTGGCGCTTAGCAGCACCTCCAGGTAGGTGACCGGCCCTTGCTCCACCATCAATTTGACCCGTTCCTGGTAGGCCTGGTTCTGCCGGTTGCTTTCCGCCTCGGCCGCCGCCAATTCTTCCTCTTTTTGCGCAATTTTTTCGTTGGATTGCGCAATCTGTGCATCCAGCTGGTCAATCTGCGCCTGTACCTGGCTCACTTCCTCGTCAATCGCCCGCTTTTTTTCCATTTCCGCCGACTGCTGCCGCTCATTCTGGTCAATTTCCTCCTGCAGCTCCTCCTGCCGCTGCTCGGCCTGCTCGGCGCGCTCCTGCGCCGACTCGGCAAACGCGCCGAATGGGATCACCGACACGGCACACAGTACCACAAAGGCAGCCAGGGCAATCCAGGCCACAATTTTTACCGTACGTTTGCTCATAACCACCGTTCCTCCTCACACCTTCAAATACTTGCGGATGGACACCGCGCTGCCAATGCCGCCGATGATGGCGCCCAGCACCACAAAGGACACCAGAAGCGGCAGCCATACCTCACCCATGGTCCGCAGCTTAAACATGGCGGAAATGGCCGGCGCTGCCGCAATCCCCCGCAGCACCGCCAAATAGCACGACTCCACAATGAAAAAGGTCAGCACGGCGGCAATCAGCCCTACAATCAGCCCTTCTATGACAAACGGCCACCGGATAAATGAATCGGTCGCCCCGACATATTTCATAATATTGATTTCCTTGCGGCGGGAATAGACCGTCAGCTTGATGGTATTGGAAATGATAAAGACGCTGATAAATGCAAACAGCAGCACCGCCCACAGCGAAACATGCCGCACCGCGCGGGTGATATGGTTGACCATGTCGATGATTTTCTGCTGGTTTTCCACCCGTTCTACCCCGTCAAGTTCCGAAAGGGTGTCAGCCACCGTCTGCGAAAGAGAAATATCGGTGAGCGTCAGTTGGAACGAATCGCTGATGGCTTCATCCGGTACCCCTTCAAACGCCAGCAGCTCCTCCTCGCTCATCCCCTCTTTAAATTCATCAAACGTCTCTTTCCCGGTGGCAAAGGTCACCTGCCCCACGCCGGGCGTGGCTTTTATCTGGTTGGATATCTGCTGGATCATCCCGCCATCCCGCGCCTCGTCCGTTATGTACACCTGCAGCTGGCACTGGTCGGAAATCTGGTCGCCTAAGAAATTGACATTCATGGTGAACAGCAAAAAGATGCCGAAAATAAACAGGCACGCCGTGACGACAAACAGCGATGCAACCGTCATAAGCCCATTGCGGAAGATGGAGGACATCGCCTCGTGCGTAAACCGTTTGATAGACCTAACCGACATAGCTGTACCCACCTTTTTTCTCATCCCGCGCAATATTGCCGCGCTCTACGGCAATGACGCGCTTTTGCATATCGTTGACAATCTTTTCCGCATGTGTTGCCATCACCACGGTTGTACCGCGGCGGTTAATAGCTTCCATAATATTCATAATCTCCAGCGCCGTCTCGGGGTCCAGGTTCCCGGTCGGCTCATCGGCAATGAGCACCGCCGGGTTGTTGACAATGGCGCGCGCAATGCTCACCCGCTGCTGCTCGCCGCCCGACAGCTCGTTCGGAAACATTTTCGCCTTATGTGTCAAACCCACCATGGACAGCACGTTTGGCACCTGGCGGCGGATTTCCCGCCGGGTTGCGCCGACAATTTCCATGGCATATGAAATATTCTCATATGCCGTCTTGTTGGGCAGCAGGCGGAAATCCTGGAATACCACGCCCAGCGTCCGGCGAAAATAGGGGATTTCCTTCCGGCTGAGCGAACAGACGTCAATGCCGTTTATGACAATGCTGCCTTCGGTCGGGTCAATTTCCTTCATCATCAGTTTCACCAGCGTGGATTTCCCCGCCGCCGACGACCCCACCAAAAAGACAAATTCCCCCTTGTCAATAAACAGGTTGACGTCGTCCAAGGCCTTTACCCCGTTGTCGTATACCTTGGAAACATGCTCAAACAATATCATTGGTAACGCCTTCCTTTTATAGCTTAAAACTTGATAGAGCTTGACTGCAAATACCGGTTGACCATCATAGCCACTTTAAAAATAATCGCCTGGTCAAATACCCGTAAATCCAGCCCGGTAATCTTCTGTATCTTATCCAGCCGGTACACCAGCGTGTTGCGGTGTACATACAGCTGCCGGCTGGTTTCAGACACATTTAAGTTGTTTTCAAAAAATTTCTGTATGGTAAAGATAATTTCCTGGTCCAGGTCGTCTATGGAACCCTTTTTGAAC
>CALGRC010000111.1 GCA_937959315.1 uncultured Clostridia bacterium
CCGTTTATGTGTTTTTGGATCTTCAACATACTCAATTCCGTATTTAGACAACACCAATCCCCAATATGCTTCTGCGTTTTCGCTGTCTTCTTCTAAAATACTTTCGTAGGTAGCAATCGCCTTGTCAAATTCATTCTGCTGTCTGTAATGCGTTGCTCTATTAAAAAGATTGATTACCCGTTCATCATTCCCCCTCGGCAATGTCATAGTACTGCCGCAGGAATCACAAGTGCCGTAACTTTGCCCGTCCGTAAATTCCAGATTGCCGCCGCACATTTTACACTTAAATACCGCCAACTTTATCCCCTCACTTCCAATATGTATTTTTTTCTTTTTCAAATTCCTTGTGTTTTTCTTCCGTCTGCTCGTCCAGCTTTACAATATGCTGATTGCCGGAAGACAGGGCAACTGCAACAATCACAAATACTGCCAATATCCCCGCATGGACTACAATCGTCCAGCGAATATCTAAGGGAATGACACAGGCAATAACGGAAAATATTGTGCTGACTACGGCATAGATAACAGCTACATTGATATATCCAAACCCCTGCGGTGATTTGTTGTTTCCCTTGCCATAGATACACAGGCTTACCGCAATCAAGCTGATTGCGAGTAAAGCAAAGATATACGAAGCAACAAAGGTACTTGTAACAGGCACGACCAAAAACAACAGGGATACGACCAATGCCGCTATCACAGCAGACAGAATAATTTTTACATTGTTATTCATTTGAATCCACCCCCAATTTCTGACCGCACTCTAAACAGAACTTTGCGCCCTGCGGTACTTCCTTACCGCAATTCGGGCAAGTGTTCTGCAATCTTGCGCCGCACTCCATGCAGAATTTCCCTTTTGGTGTTTTCTTCCCGCATTTGGGACACAGCATTTCATTTTCGCTAAGTGTTTCTATCTTTGAGCCGCATTCCAGACAAAATTTTGCATTTGCCGGAACCGAATTTCCGCACTTAGGGCATTGTATTTGTATGTTCTGCTGAACTGCTGGGTTTACCGCATTCCCGATACTGTCATTTACCAAACCGCCTTCCGTATTCCCAACGCCAGCCATAATTCCAAGCCCGACACCCAAATTTGCCATGTTTCCAGAGCCTTCATTTCCTGCAACCGTCTGTGCTACATCAAAGCCCCGTTCCTGCGCGTAGGTATAACCTTCAATCTGCCGTTTCTGCGCCAATCCTTCCGCTTCCAGAATCATTTTCTGCTTTTCCGTTTCCTGCTCGATAATGCTGACGTTCTGCTGGATTTTCGCCTCTGCAATATCCGCATACTGCCTGAAGTGAATTTCCTTAAACCGCTTGTATGTACTGTCGTCTTCCGGCTTTACAATCGTTGTGATAAAGAAGTGTATCAGCGATACCCCGTATTCTAAAAAATCGGGGACTAACATTTGTTCCAGACTGCCGGACAGTTCAGTCAGCTTTTCATCAATCTGGAATATATTAACCGCGTTGTTCCTGATATATCCTGCTAAATAGGTCTTAAACTTCGTCATCAAAAATGCGCGGAATTTCTGTACCAGACCAGCCTGTGTCAAATTCGTTTCCGTTCCTACAACCTTTACCAGCAGTTTCCTTGAATCTGCTACCCGCAATGTCATTTCACCGCTTGCCCCAATCTGGATAGGGAAATTGTAGGTAGGCTCTACATATTCAACCTTGCTGTCCGTACCCCATTTGACCGCCATTTGTTCCGTCTTATTGATAAAATATACCTCACAATGGAATGGGGTTTGATTGCCAAACGCCTTGTTGTAGAATTTCTGTATCAGCGGTATATTCTGCGTCTCTAAAGTATGCCTGCCGGGACCGAACACATCTAATACCTGTCCATTCATATAAAAGACTGCTTCCTGCGATTCATGGACAATAAGCTGTGTTTCTGTGTTGAAGTCTTCCAATGGTGATTTCCATACAAAGGTGGTATTGTCTCCCTCGTATTTTATCACCTGTGCGATATTCGCCATTTGTTCACCCTCTTTCTTAAATTTTTATATTGTATTTTCCTTGCTGTATTTTTCTGCGCAAAATAAAAAATGCGCCAACCGAAGTCAGCGCATAAAAAACACGTCGGCTCCGTTTGTCGCCAAACAAAACTCCTCCATTAGCAATTATGCTGCATATAGAAATAGAGCGTCCATGTTTTTATCAAATTAGACAAAAACATATGCACACATAATTGCTTTCTATTGAGTTTTGTTTGGCACATATATTATACCACATAACCGATAATTTTTCAATAGATTTTACATTTTTACCCTCCTTCCTTGCCTATAAAAAAAGGAACAGGCTAAAACTGCCTGTTTCCTATAGATTAACTGCATTATAACAATCTGTAATCACTTCTTTCGTGATACCAATATACCTTAATGTAATCGCACTGGAAGAGTGATTGAGCATTTTCTGAAGCGTCTCAATGGGGACGTGATTCATATATCTATGGTATGCCATTGTCTTTCTAAGCGTATGCGTCCCGAAGTTGCCTTTGATGTTTAACTCCCGCAATGTGGCTTTGATAATGTGATGAAGTGGTCTGACTCCCAGATGGCCGCCTTTCCTGCTTCCAAAAAGATAGTTACTAAGGTCAAAACCATTTAAATCTTTCAGATATGCTGTGATTGCGTCCTTTGCGCTCTTATTGAGTGTAAAGGTTTTTATTTTGCCTGTTTTCTGCTCCTTGAGCGTTACCTCGTCAAATATCCTTGTGCCGTCTGTTACATCACCAATTTTCAGAGATAGCAAATCGCCTGCCCGTAATCCGACATTGATACCAACCACGAAAATACAGTAATCGCGTTTGTTGTTCTTACCATATAGATACTGCTTGATTTTGTTAATATCCTTTGTTGCCTTGATCGGCTCTACCTCTGTATTAGTCTTCATTCATAACACTCCTTGCGATAATTTCTTTTAAGACGTTGTATATAAGTTCCTGTCCAAAATCTATCCCGTACACTGCGAAACACTCCGGTAAAATACCGAGGTCTTTTAAGTTCAACCCGATTTGTACGCCAATATCGCCGGACAAATCCCAGAGTTTGCGCTCTTTCAGTTTCAATGTTACTCACTCCTATATTGGTAATATCTGGATATAATTATAAACCAGTTCTTTACAAATGTACACGGTTTTTTTACAATGATACAGAAAAAACTTAGAACCCAAAAAATGTTACCTTTGAGCCATTTCAAGCTAAAAAGGTAACATTCAAAAATGAAAAATATTCAGTTTTCTGATAAGAAAAGCCTGCAAGTGTTGTCCCGTAAGGCTTCGGGCAGATTTACGCAATGTTACCTTTTACTAAAGGGTAACATTCATGTGAAAATCTGGCATGGAAAACGCCGTTTCTGCTAAAAAAACGGTGTACATTTGTAGGCAAGCTGTTTATTATAATAAATCGGAAATAATCATTTGAAAGGAGTTCAAAGACCATGACAAAAGAGAAGGGAAACCAGACCACAACGGACAAGCTGATTGAGGAAGGCAAACGGGGTGTAACCAATTCGCAGATGATAGAAGCCCTCAAAAAGCACAAGGACATTCCAGAAAATTGGGATATATTATTCAAGCAGTATCCCGATGTTTTTATTTCTACGGCAAAATATCTGCCGCCTGAATTGCGGACAAAGGCCGTAACCCTCATTCAAACCGTATTCCCCAATTACACCATTCAAACCAAGAGTGAGAACAGGCTAAGAGCAAATATTGAAACGGTACAAAAGATGATTGCCGATAAGACCGATAAAGAGAAGGTTGTGGATTTCATCATCAGCAATCGGAAAGGGGATATTAAAAAGATATTGATGGAAGTATTATAAAAGTATCTGGCATACATAACAAAAAGGATTGCTATTCGTATTGAGTAGCAATCCTTTTTTAATGGTCGGGATGACTGGATTTGAACCAGCGGCCCCTACGTCCCGAACGTAGTGCTCTACCAAACTGAGCCACATCCCGATATTTACCAGTTATTCTATTTTCAGGATAACTGGTTGATTTATTCAATTATAGAGTATACTGCGTATCCAATACGCACTACCAAACTGCGCTAATTCCCGCTGCTTCTTATTACTATAACAGTATAACACATTTTTTTAAAAAATCAAGAGAAATTTATAAAAATATGAAAAATTTTTTACCGTTTTGTTTTGCTGGTTATTTTAAAAAAGCAACCGGATGAATGACATGATCTTCCTTTGGGTTAACGCTTGCTAGGAACGGATCGGTCAAACACAGGCCACGCTGGACACAGCCGTATCCAAAGCGGGCCCGCAGATGATCAATGGTTCGCTCTAAGGATACTCTTTTTTGCATTTGCTGTTCTTCTGGTAAAAAAGACAACTGCTTTTCCCGCTTCAGCGATAGTTTGCACCCCCGTATACCAATGCTGCGAATGGGGTTTGCCGGACGGTTTGTGCATATCAGTGCATAAGCTACAGAAAAAATATTCTCTGCCAAGTCAGTTGGCGCATGCAATGTCCCCTGCCGTTCAAAAGTATATAGCTGATTATCGCGCAGCGACACTTGTACCACCGAACATTCCAATCCATATTCCCGCAGGCGCGCTGCCACACTCTCGCACAATACGTACAGCGTAATTTTAATATCCTGTTCCCCTGTTAAATCGCGCGGTGCTGTAATACTGTTCCCCACACTTTTAACCAGTGGCTTTGCCGCAATATTGCGCACCGGCGACATATCCAAACCATTGGCAAACTTCCAAAGCATCCGGCCGTTTTTTCCAAACAGATACTGTAATACCTGTTCATCCATATGCGCCAGTTTTCCAATGGTATCTACCCCATAGGCTGCCAGCTTGCGCCGCGTGGCCCGGCCTACATACAACAAATCTTCCACTGGGAGTGGCCAAACAACTTCTTTGAAATTTTCTTTTGTAATAACGGTAGTTGCATCCGGTTTCTTCAAATCACTGCCCAATTTTGCAAATATTTTATTAAAACTAACCCCTACCGATACACTTACTCCAAGCTGCCTGCGAACTTCCAACCGAATTTGGTCTGCAATGGCATGTCCGTCGCCAAATAATTTTGTACTGCCGGATACATCCAGCCAGCATTCATCCAATCCGAATGGCTCTACCTGATCGGTAAAAGAAGCATAAATTTCTTTTGCCAACCTGGAATAACGAAGATAGCGGTCAAAATGCGGCGGTGCAAAGACAATTGACGGGCATTTTTGCCGTGCCTGCCATAGCGGTTCCCCTGTTTGGACGCCATACCGTTTTGCAAGTTCATTTTTTGCCAGTACGATCCCATGCCGCCGCTCCGCATCTCCTCCAACCGCTACTGCTTTATCACGCAAAGATGGGTTGTACAGGCATTCGACGGAAGCATAAAAATTATTCAAATCCGCATGCAAAATGACCCGTTCCATCTCAAATCACCCCAATTATTTCGTAATTTTTACTTTTTACGAAATAATTATATACCGGATTACGTAATATTTCAATATAAAATTACAAAAAAAGAAATGAATTTTATGGAATTCTTCCGTTGCTATTTTCCTGCTGCTATGCTACAATGCAAATAAAGCCAAGAAAAAGGCAGGTGATAGCCCATGTCTATTACATGGAACTTATGGCATGGATGCCATAAAATCAGTCCTGGCTGCGCCAATTGCTATGTATACCGCATGGACGCCAAATATGAACGGGACAGTGCCGAAATATACAAAACCAAAGCGTTTTCCCTGCCGGTACAAAAAAAGCGGGATGGGAGCTATCAGGTCCCTTCCGGCACCTTGGTGTATACCTGTTTTACATCTGATTTTTTGCTGCCGGAAGCAGATATATGGCGGCCTGAAGCTTGGGATATGATGCGCATGCGGACTGATTTACAATTTTTATTTATTACAAAGCGCATAGACCGTTTACACAGTTGCCTGCCGCCCGATTGGGGCAGCGGCTGGGAACATGTTTATATTTATTGTACTGTAGAAAATCAGGAAATGGCAGATTACCGCCTGCCTATTTATCAGGCTTTGCCCATTGCGCACAAAGGGATCATTTGTGAACCGCTGCTCGGTCCAATAGATGTATTTTCTTACTTAGGAAGCTGGGTGGAAGAGTTAATTGCCGGCGGGGAATCGGGCCGGCAGGCGCGTATTTGTGATTTTAACTGGGTGCTTTCTTTGCGCGAACAGTGCAAAATTGCCGGCGTACCATTCCATTTTAAACAAACGGGCGCTTATTTTAAAAAAGATGGGCGCATTTACCACATCAAACGGCAATTTCAGCAT
>CALGRC010000112.1 GCA_937959315.1 uncultured Clostridia bacterium
TTTTTTGTTTCTTATCCACTTTCAAAAATTTTCATATTTTTTCCTCTTTCCCTATTGACTTTTAATAGTTAGTCTTTCACTGTAATTAACTTTATCGGCAACGTTGCTGTATGTGGTTAGCATTTTAAGCTTACCGTCTGCATAGGCGGTAATCTCTCTTGTTTTTATAACTGTTCTTTGATAAATTCTTCTACTTCCGATAAGTCGGTAGTTGGTTCAAACCGTTTGATGCAGTCCCCCTTCCGGTCAATCACAAATTTAGTAAAATTCCATTTGATTCCTTCTTGCAAAGCATAGTTTGGTTCTTGCTTTGACAATAGCTTATCAAGCTTTTCTCCAAGAGGATGGGCGAGATTAAAGCCTTCAAACCTACAGCAGGTATCCAGATATAAGAACAAGGGGTGCGCCTGAGGGCCGTTGACATCGATTTTAGAAAACATTGGAAACCGGACGTGGTATGCAGCAGAACAAAACGCTTTGATGCCGGCATTTGAATCCGGCTCCTGATTGTGGAACTGATTGCAGGGGAACCCTAATATAGTAAATCCGCGCTCTTTTAAATTTTCATACATGGTTTCCAATTCTTCATATTGATGGGTAAAGCCGCATTTACTTGCCGTATTGACAATCAAAATGACTGTTCCCCGGTATGTTGTAAGTGGGATGGGGTCCCCGTCAATGGACAGGGCAGAAAAATCATATACATTCATAATTACAGCCTCCTTTTTACAATAGTATAGGCGACTGTCCGATTAGCTATACCTGTTGGAAGCGTAATAACCTAAAATGGAAGCAGTGCTTGTAAAAACCATAAAAAAGAATCCCAAAGAGAAGGTTCTTGTTTTTGCGGGCTTCCAAAAGCGGCCGAGAGCGCCTGGCATTCAGCGTTTGCCGTATCTTTTACCGCGGCATCCGGATGGAACAGGGAAGTATAGCTGAATACCGCAATGCCTCCAAAGTGCTGGCAGCACTGAGCGTCTTGATATTGCCGGGCCAGTATATCATGGGTTTGCTGCCATTCGGCTTTTCCGTTGCCGGCCCATTGGTCTTCTGCGCCGACTTTATATCCTGCCAGCCCCACTACCAGGGTCGGTACACGGCATAAGTCGTCCCACTGTGCCAGGATGGTTTTGTATGGCAGGGTACTGTTTTGATAGCCATAGTAAATTTGCGGCGCTAGGTAATCTACATATCCAGCCTCTTTTCCCCATGTTTCCACATCGGCATACAGCGACTGCATATCCTTTTCGATATCGGCGCTAGGGCTTACCCCAAAAAGCAGGTGGGAACCATATTCTTTAACGGTCTGATAGGTTTCCCTGATAAGCGCGTTGATGTTTTCGCGGCGCCATGCCGCCAGGCCGTCTGGCGTGCCGCTGTAAGAGATACTGTCAAAATCAGGGGCGGTTGTGGGATAAAAATAGTCGTCATATTGGACCCCGTCTATGTCGTAGTGGTCTAAAATTTCTGAAATGCCATCCAGAATATAGGTACGCACCTCGGGATCTGCCGGATTATAATATAATTTGCCATCTGCTTCTAAGACTTTTCCATTCCCGCTGTTTTGCCATTGGGCTGCCTGGCTCTCGGGGGTAATGTTGGTATTATCGCCGATGCGGAAGGGGTTGACCCAGGCGTGTACCTTTAGACCAACCTGGTGCGCTTGTTCGATAAAGATGGCAAATGGGTCGTAAGTTGGACCCGCGCCGGCAGCGCCGGATACATATTTTGACCAATTGAACAGCTTGGATGGATAAAAGGCGTCGGAAAATGCCCGTACCTGATAAAAGACAGCATTGTATCCTGCTTGACGAATATTTTTGCATATTTCTTCCACTTGCGCAGTGTAGGCGTCTTGGTCTTTGCCTTGCAGCAGAGAGCTGTATTCCAAATAGGAAAACCAAACGCCGCGGAGTTCTTCCTCTGGCGCTGTCTGGGCGCAGGCAGAAGAAAACAACATGCATACCGCAGCCATGATACAAAGCAGTTTGCGTTTCATGCACCATCGCCTCCTTCTAGTTTTTGATAATCCTTTACGCGCTGTAAGAATTCTTCCCAGCGCCCTTGTTCTCGGATGGTTTCCGGGCAGTTTTTATCCATAAAATCTGCATGCTGTTTAACATTGCGGATATGTAAGTTGTATGCATTGAGCAAATAAGCGGTGAGTTTTGCGCCGTTGTCAAAGGTTTTTTCAAAATCGCCGTCGCTGTTGACACAGAGCTCAATGCCGATACCGCACTGGTTTCCGCCGTTTTTTGACTGGCCGTCCCCGGCATGGAAGGCGATTTCGTCATCCGGGATATGGTGAAAAGCATTTGTGTCATCCACCGTATAGTGCCAGGCAGTTTTGCCCTCTCCGCCGTTTTGCAGGTATGCCGCATGGCGTTTGGCATCGGCGCCTTTGGATGGATTCCCTGTTTCATGGATGACAATATATTTGATTTCCCGTTTGATGCCGGTGCGCCCTGGTTGGGACAGGTCGACCAAGTCGGTGTAAACCGGCAGGCCATAAGCGTTTTCTGGCAAAATGCCGTCGATGACGCGGGGCGCTGTGCAGGAACGGATAACGAGCGATAGGCCCAGCAAGGAGATAAGCAATAGTAAAATAGCCAGTAAAATAGGCAGGTTGTGGTTTTGCTGTTTTCGTCTGGTATAGAGGATTTGAATTTGCATAGTCTGTATCACCCAAAGATTACTATATCAGATTTTTTGACGAAAAACAAGGAATTCGCACAAGTTGTGACGGCTCTGTAACAGAAATTTCCCTTTTTAACAGTATATATTTACAGAATGGAAAAAATGTGGTATACTAATAAAAAATTGTTTTGGAGACGAAAACCATGGCGGAAAATTTGGATAAAAAAACCTTGCCGGAACTGCGTGAAATCGCAAAAGGGCTGGGGATCAAATCGGTTACTACTTATAAGAAACAGCAGCTCTGCGATTTGATTTTGGAAACATGCACAGATGTAGACGTCGCGCCGGTAAAAAGGAAGCAGGCGTTTCAAGAATCAACGGTTTCAAAAAAAACGGAATCAAGGCAGGGCAACGCTGGATCTAAAGAGGGAAAAGGGGGCGCGGTGGAACCTGCACAGCCGGCGCGCCATCCAGCAGTTGTGCGTGAAGAAAAGCCGAACAATACCCGGGAAGCCATTGGCGTACTTGAAGTTTTGGCAGATTGATTTGGTTTTTTACGCAGCGACAACTATTTATCCGGTTCAAATGATATTTATGTGTCGCCTGTCCAAATCCGTCGGTTCAATTTGAAAACGGGCGACTTGATTTATTGTATTACCCGAAAGGCCAATGAAGGGGAACGGTTCGACGCCCTTATTTATGTGAAGGAAGTCAATGGCGATACACCTGATAAAGCCATCCACCGAAAACCATTTGATTCTTTGATTCCCATTTATCCCAATGAGCACCTGCGTTTAGAAACTGACCCGCAGAATTACGCTGTGCGCCTGATCGATCTGATTGCACCAATTGGCAAGGGGCAGCGCGGTATCATTGTTGCTCCGCCGAAAACAGGCAAAACGACGCTTTTAAAAAATATTGCAAACAGTATATCGCGCAATTATCCCGATATCAATCTCATTGTCCTGCTCATTGACGAACGGCCGGAGGAAGTGACCGATATGAAACGGTCGATTGACGGGGAAGTGATTTATTCGACATTTGACGAAGTGCCGGAACATCATATCCGGGTGGCAGAGATGGTGTTGGAACGCGCACAGCGGCTGGTAGAACATAAAAAAGATGTTGTGGTGCTGCTTGACAGCATCACACGGCTGGCCCGGGCATATAATTTAACCATTCCGCCAACAGGCCGGACGCTTTCGGGCGGGTTAGACCCAGGCGCGCTGCACAAGCCGAAAAAGTTTTTCGGGGCAGCCCGCAATATTGAAAACGGCGGGAGCCTGACCATTTTGGCAACGGCATTGATTGAAACTGGCAGCCGGATGGATGATGTGATTTTTGAGGAATTTAAAGGGACCGGCAACATGGAACTGCATTTAGACCGGAAACTGTCGGAAAAACGCATTTTCCCAGCAGTGGATATCTATAAATCGGGTACGCGAAAAGAAGAATTATTGCTGACACCTGAGGAAAAAGAAGTGGTTTGGGCCATCCGCCGTTCCATGAACCGCGACCAGGATGTGACTGAAACGGTACTGGCAAATTTGGTGCGGACCGAAAATAACCAGCAGTTTGTGGCTGCGATGCAGCGGATGTTTTGGAAAAATCAGAAAAATTGAGGCACGGCATGGTTTGGTACTGGAATTGCAGCCCAAATTGTGCTATCCTATAAGATGTTGCTTGATGCAGCATCTTATTTTGACGATAAGGTGGTAAGACATGCCAAACAAACGGAAAAAAACAGCCGGCAGGCGTGCGGCTGCAAAGAAAGAAGCCCGGCTTTTGATGGGTACCGAGATTGTGGCAATCTTTTTAATTGCCATCACAGTTTTTTTAGCAATCAGTTTGTACTTTAAAGCGGGCGGTATTGTAGGCAGCGCATGTGCGAATGCGCTGAAAGGGCTGTTTGGGACTGTCGCCTATCTGTTCCCGCCGGCGCTGTTGTGTGTGCTGGTTCATGCAATGGTAAAAGCGGAACAGCGCGGCAAAGGGATGAAATACATATTGGTTTTGCTGCTGCTGTTCGATTTGGCGGCGCTATGCACATTGCTGTTCGGCTCTCGCGCTACCGATGGCACCTTTTGGAGTTATTACTATTTTGAAGGGCTCAATACCTTATCCGGCGGCGTGTTTGGGGCAATGTTGGCCATTCCGCTGGAATCGCTGTTTGGCAGGGCGGGGGCGGATATTTTCTTTGTTGCATTGCTTTTGATTTTACTGGTTTGTATTTTTGAAATCTCTATGGTAAAAGTTGTTATGGCAATTGGGCGCGGCATCCGGTCGTTGTATGGGATGGTGCGTGCAGATATGCAGGAGCTTGGGCAGATCCGGGAAGAAGAAAAGAAGCAAAGGGCATCTGAAAAACAAGAAAAGCGGCAGGAAAAGGAACTGGTGCTGCACTATCATGAAAAAAAGGGAGCGCCGGCTCAACCTGACGGGGGAGCAGAGCCTTATATAGAACCGGAAATTAAAGTGTACGGCAGCAGCGGCCAGATGGGGTTTGCTGAAGTGTTGGACGATGTGCCGGCGGAAGATATAGATGAAGAAGAACAAATGAAGCGGGAATTGGATTCGGCTGCCGAAGAGGGTGGGCAAGTGGCATATACCTACCCAGGATTGGAACTTTTGAGCCTTCCTCAGGACATGCCGGAAGGCGAAGCGGTGGAAAAAGAGCTTAAACAGAATGCAAAAAAACTGACAGAAACCCTGCGCAGTTTTCATGTGGATGGCAAGGTAGTGGAAATTAGCCGCGGCCCGACGGTTACCCGTTATGAAGTCAAGCCGGCGGCCGGGGTCAAGGTCAATCAGATTACCGGGCTGGCAAACGATATTGCTTTAAACTTAGCGGCTAAGGGTGTTATGGTTGCCCCCATCCCCGGAAAGACGACCATTGGGATTGAATTGGCAAACAAAAACCCGAGTATGGTAACGCTGCGGGAAGTGTTAGAATCAGAGGTATTTTTGAACCATCCATCCAAGCTGGCAGTGGCACTGGGAAAGGACATCAGCGGGCGGCCTATCATTATGGATTTGGCAAAAATGCCGCACTTGCTGGTGGCAGGGGCAACTGGGGCAGGGAAAAGTGTGTGCATCAATACACTGGTAATCAGCCTGCTTTACAAAGCAGACCCCAATGAGGTCAAGCTGGTGATGGTAGACCCCAAGCAGGTGGAATTGGGCGTATATAACGGGATTCCGCATTTGCTCATCCCGGTAGTAAAAGATGCAAAAAAAGCGGCAGGCGCCCTGAGCTGGGCGGTTACAGAAATGACCGAACGGTATAGTGAATTTGAACGCAATAACGTCCGTAATATCCAGGGCTACAATGAACTCATGGAAGCAAATGGCGAACCAGAGAAAAAAATGCCGCAGATTGTCATCATCATTGATGAATTTGCAGACCTGATGATGGTGGCGCCGGGGGATGTGGAAAATTATGTTTGCCGGATTGCGCAATTGGCGCGTGCGGCAGGGATGCATTTGGTCATTGCCACCCAGCGCCCGGTGGTCAAGTTTATCACCGGCAATATCAAGGCCAATATCCCGTCCCGGATTTCATTCATGGTGGCAAGTGTCCGCGATTCCCAGACCATTTTGGATATGGGCGGGGCGGAAAAACTCATCGGCAAAGGGGATATGCTGTATTTGCCGGTAGGGGAGACCAAACCGATGCGGATGCAGTGTGCCTTTGTATCGGACAGTGAAGTGAAGCGGGTGGTAGAAGCCGTATCGCAAAATGGCGGGGCAGATTATAACGAGGATGTATTAGAACACATTGAAAAAGAGGATGTGTATAATCCAGACGGGGATGATCCGGGCGATTGTGATGAGTTTTTGCCGGAAGCGGTGGAGATGGCAATTGTGAGCGGCCAGATTTCCACTTCGCTGCTGCAGCGGCGGTTTAAGATTGGATATAACCGTGCCGGGCGTATCATTGACCAGATGGAACAGCGGGGTATCATCAGCGGCTTAGATGGCAATAAACCGCGGCAAGTGCTCATTTCCCGGGACGAATACAATGAAATGCTGATGAATTCTAACTTCCGTGCGGGTGGCGGCGATGGTTAAACAATTGGCGCCGGTATCGCAAGAAGAAATGGCACAGCGGGGAATTGGGCAGCTGGATTTTGTTTACGTGTGCGGGGATGCATATGTGGATCACCCAAGTTTTGGCCATGCGATTATCATACGGGTTTTAGAAGAAGCCGGTTTCACAGTAGGGATGATTGCCCAGCCAAGCTGGCAGGATACCACTGATTTTATGCAGTTGAGCCGGCCTAAGTATGCCTTTTTGGTGTCGGCAGGGAATATGGATTCGATGGTCAACCACTATACGGTGAATAAAAAGCCGCGCAGCAGCGATTTGTATTCGCCGGGCGGGAGCCCACGCTGCCGGCCTGACCGGGCGACGGTGGTGTACTGTAATTGTATCCGGCAGGCCTATCCGGGAGTACCTATCATCATTGGCGGCATTGAAGCGAGCCTCCGCCGGTTTGCACATTATGACTATTGGGATAATAAGGTCCGGCGGTCTATCTTATTTGATAGCCGCGCCGATGTGCTGATTTATGGCATGGGAGAGCGCGCGATTATTGCGTTGGCAAACGCCATGCGGCAAGGGAAGCCGCTTTCCCATACGCGGGTAGATGGCTGCTGCTATATCCGCAAATCGGTAGATAAGCTTTGTGATGCGGTATTGCTGCCGTCTTGCGAACAGGTGATGGCAGATAAACGCGCTTATGCTGACGCAACGCGGTTGGAGTTTGAACAGCAGGATCCAGTGCGTGGCAAGGTACTGGTGCAGCCGCATGGCGACCGGTATCTGGTGCAGGAAAAACCGGCGATGCCGTTGTCGCGGGAAGAACTGGACAAGGTTTATGAATTGCCTTATACGCGCCGATGGCATCCGATGTATGATGCGGCAGGCGGCATCCCGGCGCTGAATGAAGTAAAATTTAGTATTTCTTACAACCGCGGGTGCTTTGGCTCTTGTTCTTTTTGCGCGCTGGCGTTCCATCAGGGGCGGATTGTACAGTCGCGGAGTGCCGGTTCGGTAGTGCGGGAAGCGGAACTGATGACCCGGGAAAAGGGCTTCAAAGGGTATATCCACGATGTGGGCGGGCCAACTGCCAATTTTTCAGCTCCCGCATGTAAAAAACAGTTAAAAACGGGCAGTTGCCAAAACCGGCAGTGTTTATATCCAACGCCATGCAAAAACCTAGAGGTTTCCCACCGGGAATACGGTGCGCTTCTGACACGGCTTCGGAAATTGCCCGGCGTTAAAAAAGTGTTTGTACGTTCTGGTATCCGGTATGATTACTTGCTGGCCGACAAGGACGACAGCTTTTTGCGGCAATTGTGCCGCTTCCATATCAGCGGGCAGCTTCGGGTAGCACCAGAACATGTGAGCAAACGGGTGCTGGGATATATGGGTAAGCCAAAGCGGCAGGTATATGACCGTTTCTGTGAAAAATTTTCGTCTGTCAATCGGGAATTAGGAAAAGAACAGTATGTGGTGCCATATTTGATGTCTGGCCATCCGGGCAGTACCCTTGCCGATGCGGTTGAATTGGCCTGCTACTGTAAGGAACACCATCTGCGCCCTGAACAGGTGCAGGACTTTTACCCAACTCCTTTTACACTGTCTACTTGCATGTATTATACAGGATTAGACCCACTGACCATGCGGGAGGTCTATGTTCCAAAAGGGGAAGAAAAACGCATGCAGCGCGCATTGCTGCAATATGACCGCCCGGAAAACCGGGAAATGGTAAAAAAGGCCTTGCTAGCCGCTGGGCGGGCAGATTTGATAGGGTATTCTAAAAACTGCCTGATTCGTCCAGATGGTCGGGTAAATAAACAAATAAAACAAATGGAGGGCAAAAAATATGGAACTATTAGACGGGAAAAAGGTATCGGCGCGCATCAAAAGCGAACTGGCAGAGGAAATCGGGCTGCTGAAACAGCAGGGCATTCATCCAGGTTTGGCAGTGGTCATCGTCGGGGATGACCCGGCGTCTCGTGTTTATGTTAATAACAAGAAGAAGACCTGCGCGCAGGTGGGCATCCACTCAGAGGAATATGCATTAAAGGCAGATACAACACAGGAAGAATTATTGGAGCTGATCGATGTTTTAAATAAAAAAGATTCCATCCATGGAATTTTGGTGCAGTTGCCATTGCCCAAGCATATCGATGAAAAAACCATTATCAACGCCATTGACCCCGGCAAGGATGTGGATGCGTTTCATCCGGTCAACGTTGGTAAAATCATGATTGGGGATTTTGACTTTTTGCCATGTACGCCGGCAGGTATTATGGATTTGATTGCTGAATCGGGAATTGAATTAGAAGGAAAACACTGCGTCGTCGTAGGCCGCAGCAATATTGTGGGGAAACCGATGTCCATGCTGCTGCTGCACAAAAATGCAACAGTGACCATTTGCCATTCCAAGACCCGGGATTTGCCTGCGGTGTGCCGGACAGCCGACGTATTGGTGGTGGCAGTGGGAAGGCCGGAAATGGTGACCGGTGATTATATTAAAGATGGCGCTGTTGTCATTGACGTAGGGATGAACCGCTTGGAAAACAAAAAATTGGTCGGGGACGTAGAATTTGCCTCTGCTTCTAAAAAAGCTTCTTATATCACGCCGGTGCCGGGCGGTGTAGGTCCTATGACCATTGTAACGCTCATGCGCAATACCGTTACAGCGGCAAAGAATGCAAATAGTTGTAAAAAGTCAAAATAAATGATTGACATGCTGAAATTCACAGTGTAAAATAAAGATGTATGTTTTTTATTTGGTGAAATGTAACGATATCTGAAAAAGCATAGGATTTTGGAAAGAAAAGGGGGAGGATAGCACTTTGGGACCAGTCATTACTACTATAGTGGTTATGGGCGTTATTTTAATCGCCTGTGCAGTTGGGG
>CALGRC010000113.1 GCA_937959315.1 uncultured Clostridia bacterium
CATACCGCCAGCAGGACACCGTTGTTTTCCACATATTCTAGCAGCGCGCACTTTTGCTCACATAGGCGGTTGCAAACCAGTAGCTGTTCCCGGTCGGATCCGCCGCCAATGAATATAATATCCAGCATGGTAAAATCAATTTCATCTGCCAGGGCAAAGGTTTTCACATGCGCTGTAATCCCCCGCCGTTCCAGCCTCGATTGTAAGGTGATGATATTGCCGCGGTCACCGTATAGATTGAGTAAATCGGGATAGAAATGCCCGATGGTCAGTTCCATATCAGTGTTCCCCCCTTTCCAGCGCTTTTAAATCGTTCTGCGTGGAAAACAGGGCAGTATAGTTTACCAAAATATAGCATACCTCGCCCGGCCCCTGGATGGCCTCCAGCAGCGATGCGCGGGTGCGGGAAACCGTTTTGATCTGTTTAAACCCGGCATATTTTAAGCGCAGCCCAATATCGTATTTGCGGATGCCGCTGGCGGTCAGGTGCTGCACATTGGCGTCGTGCAGCCGGTCAAAGTCCACATCCCACAGCCAGGATACGTCAATGCCATCCTGCGCATTGTCGTTGATAACCACCATCACATCTTTGGTACGACGGTCGGAAATCAGCGTTGCAATGGCTTGGTTAAAACCCGCTGGGTTTTTCGATAGGTTAAAAATGACTTGCTTGCCAGAGATGGTAAACGCTTCCATCCGGCCGATTTGCGGCTGGTAGGCATTAAATACTTTGTCCAGCCCTTTGGTTGGCAGCCCTAAGCTTTGATAGGCCGCAAAGGAAGCCAATACATTATAAATATTATAAAACCCACGGTAGTTTAAGTCCAGCCGGTAGGGGGTATGGCCCTCATAGATGGTAAATGCCAGCTTGCCGTCCTGGCAGATATCCCGCGCGCTGTAGTCTGCCTTTGGGCGGCAGAACCCGCAGCTAGTGCAGGTATAGTCGCCCAGCTGGCTGTAGTGGTAATAGCGGTAGTGCAGCGGCGCCCCGCATTGCAGGCAAAACTGCCCTTCTTTTGTTTCGTTGACACTGACGCTGCAATTTTCGTCAATGCCATAATAAATGGCCTTGCGGTTTTTCCCAAACTGTGCGCACAACGGATCGTCGCAGTTTAACACCAGTGTAGTGTCCGGCAGCTTGTCCAGCGCCTGTTTTAGGAGATCAATGGTGATGTCAAGTTCCCCGTACCGGTCCAACTGGTCACGGAACAGGTTGGTGATGATCAGCATATCTGGTTTGACGTGTTTGATAACGTGCCGCAGGCTGGCTTCGTCGCATTCAATGGCCGCATAGTCAGCGGCCAGCCTGCCGGTCAGTGAGCAGGCGCTGATATAGGCGCAGGCGACGCCGGGCAGCATATTGGCCCCCACATGGTTGCATACCACCCTGCGCCCATCCTGCCGCAGCAGGGCGTCCAGCAGGTTATTGGTGGTGGTTTTGCCATTGGTACCGCATACAAAAATGGTTTCATGGCGCACCTGGGCAGCCAGTTCCTTTAAAATATTTGGATAGAGCCGGAGCGCAAATGTACCTGGGGTAGACGACCCCTTTTTCCCCAGAAGTTTGCCTATTAAAATAAGCCCTTTACAGCAGCATACAGCGATAATCCGCCGGATTTTATTGATCAAAAGACATCACCTGTTCGATAGTATACGAAATTTTTGAAAAAATATTTTGTTTTGATGTATAAATCTCTTTCGACGGGGAATCCTTACTAATGACCTCACAAAATACTTGAAAGACCCCCTTAAGCATAGGCGTTGGCCCTCCCCGGCCGGCGCCTATTTTTTTTGCAGCCGGAAATCAAACGGAACAAACAAATCGCCGAATGCTTTGTGCAGCGGTGCAATAATGGCCAGTGCAATGGCAAAGTCGATCAAATGGTGAATAGAGGTGCCGGCGCCGATAACAGCCTGTACGATTGCCATGCTTTCACCCTTCAGGAAAGCAGATATGCCGAACAGCTCAGCTGCAATATACACGGTTGCCATATCACTGAGGGTATGTATAACAAGTGTGGCGGCAATTACCAGATATAGGTTTGCATGTTTTTGCAGCATAAGGGCGCCTGCCAATACAAAGAATACATGCATGGCGGCCCGGGTGGCAACCAATGGGTCGGGGAAGGCAAATAAAAAGCCAATGGCCGAGCCGATAGCGACAACAACAGCGGAAACCGGCCCAATAAACATGGCGATGATGAGCGGTGTATGGGAGGCCAATGTTGCGGTAAATCCAGGAAAAAGAAACTTGACCGGCATCACCAGTGGAATAATGATAGCTAAGGCGGTCAGCAGTGCAGTGGTTGTCATACGTTTGGTTTTCAAAAGAATCCTCACCTTTTTTGTTTTTTTCATATCAAGTGTTATTATATATGAAAAGAACGGGGTTTGCAAGAAAAATATCAATAAAAAAGCCGTCCCTTTTTACGGGGCGGCTGACATTTACAGATATTGGCCTACATAGGTAGCGGCGTCAACGGCCAGAACGCCGGACAGCGGCGGGTTGCCGTCGGTTTTTCCAATGAGGTAAAGGGTGCAGTACTGGTGCCCTTCCATGGCCTGGTTCGGCATGGTTAGAAGCGTGTCATTGGAGTTTCCCACATTGACTTTGAATGCATAAATATTGGGGCGCAGATAAATATATCTGCTCAGCTCGGGGTATTCAATATCCTGCAAAATGGGGAACCCGTTGGCGTAAATATCCAATTCCGGGGAACCTGGAGAGAGATTGCAGATACGGAGGTTTGCAACGTCCAGTTGGTTGCGTGCCGTTGGTTCGGGGATGGCCAGCAGGGAAATGCCGTTTGGAGTGCCGATGGCTGATAGCGTGATAACCCCGCCAGTGGGGATTTCCGCAGACAGCGCGGCGATAGGCTGCTGTTCCCCGGCGCGGAACAGTTCAAACCGGTATGGGGAGGCACCTGCTCTTTGGTACCGCGAAAAACTGCCGTAGGGAAGCCCGGCAGCCAATGGTTTCCCATTGCAGAAGAAGGTCAGGCTGCCGCTCCCTGGAACTGCATGGAAACAGCGTACATATTCATAGAGGAACCGTTCTTGAGGTTGTGCCATACAATCATAACCGCCTTTCGTTTTAAAACATATTTTAAAATATTTGGCCGGAGGAAAAATCTATATCATCTACTGATAGTTGCTGGAACCGCTGGTAATTTTCCAAGTCAATTTCACCAACGTTGCCGGAGTCAATATCGGTTTTGAGCGCTGGTTGCTGTAGTTCTGGCGGGTCCCCCCGCGCAGCGGCTGCTTGTGCCGGTGGGATGGCTGCAAATGCCGGACGCTGGGCGGAAAGATGTTCTAGCTTTTCCATGCGGGAAGCCAGGCTGTTGGACAGGTTCCGCAGCTGCTGTAAAGTTTCCTGCATTTCCGAAAACTGAGCCTGGATAGCGGCAAAGTTTGTAAGTTCCGGCTGTTTATGCTGCTTGCCCTGCCGTTGGCGCCGCCTTTCATCCCGGGTGGCTGCCGGTTTGCCCGGTGCAGAAAACAAGCCGTCGGTGTTGAGGGGAGATGTCCCAATGCAGGCGCATTGGCTGATATGTAAACACAAAGGGTTTGCAGGCAGCCGCACACGTATGATTTTTGTACCGCTGCCCTTTGTAGCAGACAGGTTGAGGGGTTTTAAAAAGGTTGCGCCGCTGTCTTTTGAGATGCATTCATAAACGTTATACCGTTCCTGCCATTGAACGCTGATGCGTTTTTCGGTAACAAAAACCGTCAAGGCTGCTACATTATCGACGCCAAAACTCAGCAGTTTTGGTTCCTTCCCTTCCTGGCAGTAGGATATGGTGTAATAGGATTTTTGCTGTGTTACGCAGACGGTGTGCAGGATGCCGGTGTGGTCATAAATTGCGGAGGCTGCACGGACGGCGCCTGGCATAGGAGGATCGGCTGCCTGGCAAACGCGGTTGGACAGGCAGAATGTTTTGCAGCAGAAGGTATTTTCCTCATCAAAATAAAAAAGCCGGCAATCAGCGTTGCCATTGGCTGCAAGGCAATAGCGTTTGGATGGATGTACATATCCGAGGACTTCCGGTGTGGAACTCAGCCCGTCAGTACCAAAGGCATGATGTATCAGCATGTGCCGGTTATTGTGCTGCAATAGGTAAAATGCATTGACATGGCTGCCGTCATGCAGCAGGCGGATTTGGGAAATGCTCTGTTGTCCGGATTTATTTTGTAAAATAGGATATTTCCGCCAATGCTGATAATCATAGTGCAAATAGATCAGCGTACCTTGTGCATCCTGTGCCGCAATATGGATAGTTCCATCTGCACTGGTGACCGCGTCAAATTCCGGACTCATATTGGATTGCAGGATTTCTTTTGCACTTTGATTGATTTGATAATATAATTCCTGCTGTGGATTGCATGAAAATATCCAGCGGTTACCAGATATATCCTGTATAAGCACTTCTTCCATGCCGCGGCCCCTCCCGTGTGGTTTCTATGTTATGTGTATGCGGGTTGAGCGGGGGATATGTCTGGCGGGTATAAAAAGGCCGGCCTATCGGCCGGCTGGTCTTTGGGCGTATTTGCGTATTTTTGGCGTTAACAATGATGCAACTGTAATTTTAAGTGCGTCGCCCGGTAAAAATGGGATAACACACAGTAGCAGTGCTTGTGGGACAGTACTTTTGGTTAAAATGATATACCATGCGGTGCCGAAAACATAGCATACGGCCAATCCGCATACCATGGCAATGGGCGGAATATAAAGTTTGCCAGGGTTTTTATCTACCAACAGCCCGGTGAGCCATGCCGCAAGGATATAGCCGGCAAGATAGCCTCCTGTTGGGCCGGCCAAAACTGAAAGTCCTCCGGCCATTTTGCTAAAGACCGGAAGGCCAATGGCGCCGAGCAGGACATAGACCGTTTGACTTACCAATCCGCGTTTGGCACCCAATACTGCACCGCATAGCAAAACTGGCAGTGTGGCAAGATTGACGGGGACAGGGGTGAATGGGAGCGGAAGTGCGAGCTGGGAACAAACAGCCGTTATGGCAGCGAATAGTGCGCATAGCAGCATAGATTTGGTAGATGGATGTTTCATTGTTTCCCCCTATTGTAAACTTAAATTTATATTATTAGTTTACAATAGGGAATTTTTTTTGTCAATATATTTTTGTCAATATAAAAAAGAAAAAAATATTTTATTTTTGGGTTGAAATTTTAAAAAAAATGTGTTACAATAAATTGTGTTCTACGGAATGGAGGTATAGCTCAGTTGGTTAGAGCGCTCGCTTCACATGCGAGAGGTCACAGGTTCGAGTCCTGTTATCTCTATTGATATAAAAAGCGGCAGCCTTATAAGGCCGCCGCTTTTTATATATTCCAAAAGTTAAGGATTATTTGTGGATTCTTCTACAAACCATGCGGGATCTTCGTACCATAAATAAGTTTCCTTCCCTGCAATCCGGATATGATAACGTATGCCAATCCCGCCGGCGCGGATGCTGGCAGCACGTTCCTGACCAAGTACGCGG
>CALGRC010000114.1 GCA_937959315.1 uncultured Clostridia bacterium
AACGGCAGAAAATAAAATGCCGCATTGGCGAAAATGGTCAAAATCTGATAGGTCTGCGACTGGGTATCAATCCATTTAAATGTCACCAGCAGCGCCATCAGCGCTTTTAAGATACCAGCCCCGGTAATCGCAGGGATAATCGGCGTAAAAATACCGGCAATGGTATCCAGCGCACGGATGAACACATTGCGCCCATCCTTGGGTTCCCCGCCATCCGATGAGGCGTTGTCAAAGTTTCCTAAAGCGAGCAGCTCCCGGTAGACATTGGGCACATCGCTGCCAATTACCACCTGATACTGACCGCCTTTGTTGACCACTCCCATTACACCGGGCGTGTTTTTCAGCGCTTCCGTCTGCGCAGCGGAATCGTCCTTTAAATTAAACCGCAGCCGTGTGGCACAGTGGGTAAAAGATACTACATTGCTTTCCCCACCCACACTGTCTAATATTTGCTTTGCAAGATTTTTATAATCCATGATTTCCCTCCTGCTTGGATGATAGCTTACCTTTATCATGTACCGAAGGCATAAAAAATATCCAGCGTGTTTTTATGAATATAAACATGCTGGATATTCCCAAATTCTCACAAATTATAACTCTGTATCCATACCGTCAATCTCTACCACAATTCCTTCATCCTCTGCACTTTGATGGCTGGGATTGCTCAAAATCGTATCCTGCAACGAAGCCTTTAATTTTTCACAGCAAGGTTTAAATGACAGATATGTGATCCCGCCGCTGACAACACTTCCTACTACCGGGATTGCCTTTTTAAAAAAACCGGAAAATACTTCTTTGGTCATCTTTTTTCCAAACCATTTTGCAACATTTTTTACAATCGGATAAATGGTCCCTTTGGTCAGCGCGGCATGCAGCAGCTTTTTTTCTACCCCGCTTGCAAAGGCTCTGGCCATTGCTTTGATTGCCGTATTTGCCCCTGCCACACCATACATTGCACCCAGACAGATAATTAAAATATTTAAGGTTTCCGAATCAAACGCCTGTGATTTTTCATTTACATCAATTTCTGGGAACCCATACAAATACAATAATTTTTGCGCTGCCCGCAGCATATAACCAAAATACTGGACGATATCCGCAGAAATAGTAGCTGCTATCGCGGCGCCGCCCGGTGCGCCAAGTGCTGCTGAAATTCCCGTCACGCATGTACGCTCGAATTGAATGACATGGTCTGCTATGATATCAATTTCCTCAACCGGAATCCCCGCCTTTGCGGGATTGGCGGCGATAGCCTCATCCACTACCTCCTGAGGATATCGTTTTATCAGCTCTTTGCTGAGAAATGAGTTCCTGCTAATGCCCACCCCCGGTGTTTTCAAACCCAACGTAATAATGTCTTCAATATCAACCTTACCATCTTTATTTATGTCAATGGTATTAACAACCGAATCCTTTGACCGCACAATCAATTCCTTTGTTTTGCCGGAAAGGTCTGCGGTAAGCTTACCGGCATTCTTTGCCAAACCGCCCAACTTCCCGCCGATTGCCTCTTTATCCAAATTCATAATCATCCCCCTCTTTTAAAAAAATCAGCAGATTTTCAAAAAATCTGCTGATCTAGATGGCACTATTGAAATTTTAGATTTTTTAAATTCTGGCAACGCCGCTATTTCTGGCCGCCTCTGCCACAGCCTTTGCCACAGCCATGGAAACGGTTTTATCCAGCGCACTGGGAATGATGTAATCAACCGAAAGCTTGTCGTCAGTGACAAACGACGCAATCGCCTTTGCCGCTGCAATTTTCATTTCATCATTGATATCGCTGGCGCGCACATCCAATGCACCGCGGAAAATCCCCGGGAACGCCAATACATTGTTAATTTGGTTCGGAAAATCGCTGCGTCCAGTACCAACCACTGCCGCACCCGCCTCTTTTGCCAAATCGGGCATAATTTCCGGCACCGGATTGGCCATGGGGAACAAAATCGCGTCCTTGTTCATGCTTTTCACCATTTCAGGGGTTACACAGCCGGGCGCAGAAACGCCGATAAACACATCGGCGCCGGAAAGTACATCTGCCAAACTGCCCTTGCGGCACTCTTTGTTGGTGATTTCTGCCATTTCAGCTTTTTCTTGGTTTAAATTGTCCCGCCCCTTATAAATGGCGCCTTGACGGTCGCACAGCACCACATCCTGCAAGCCCATCGCAATCAGCAGGCGGATAATAGCAATCCCCGCAGCCCCGGCGCCGCTGGTAACCACACGGATATTTTCCAGCTTTTTCCCCGTCAGTTTGAGGGCATTGAGCATCGCCGCCAGTGTAACCACCGCCGTACCATGCTGGTCATCATGGAATATCGGGATATCACAGCACGCTTTCAGCTTCCGCTCAATTTCAAAGCACCGCGGCGCCGAAATGTCCTCTAAATTAACGCCGCCAAAGCTGCCGGCGAGCAGCCGCACGGTATTGACAATATCATCCACATCTTTGGAGCGCACACAAAGCGGGACGGCATCCACATCGCCAAATGCTTTAAACAGCGCGCATTTCCCCTCCATAACCGGCATACCGGCTTCCGGGCCAATATCGCCCAGCCCCAGTACCGCCGTACCATCGGTGACAACCGCCACCAGATTGCCCCGCCTGGTTAACTCATAGCTTTTATCCACATCTTTCTGAATTTCCAGGCAAGGCTGGGCAACGCCCGGGGTATAAGCCAAGGAGAGATCGTCACGCGTTTCCAGGGGAGCACGGCAGATCACCTCAATCTTACCTTTCCATTCCTTATGCTTTTTGAGAGATTCAGCAGCGTAATCCATTGTTTTCCAATCCTTTCCAATCATTATATTTCCAATTGAGAAATAACTTGCTTCAATGCATCAGCACTCTTGTGCAGCAGATCTTCCTCATCTTTGGTCAGCGGAGGAA
>CALGRC010000115.1 GCA_937959315.1 uncultured Clostridia bacterium
CGGTAGCCGCCGCCAGCCCTTTGGGCATGCCTGCCATCATCTTGGGGTCAATGACGGCGACAACCGGGATATCGTTGACGTCCACGCAGACAAATTTGCGTTTTTTGCCCGGGTCAGTAATCACGTAGTTGATGGTCACTTCCGCTGCGGTGCCGGCTGTGGTGGGCACGGCAATGATGGGGACGCATTTGTTTTTGGTGGGGGCGGTCCCTTCCAGCGATACCACATCGTAAAATTCCGGGTTGTTGGCAATGATGGCAATGCCCTTTGCCGTGTCAATGGGTGAGCCGCCGCCGATGGCGATGATATAGTCGGCGCCGCTGGCTTTGAAGGCATCCACGCCGTGCTGGACATTTTCAATGGCCGGGTTTTGCTTGACATCGTCGTAAATTTCATAGGCAAGGCCGTTTTGTTCCAGCAGGGCTGTGACATTGCCCGATACGCCAAACTTGACCAAATCCTTGTCGGTCACCACAAATGCCTTGGAAAAGCCGCGTTTCTTTGCTTCCTCGGGAATCATGTCGATGGCTCCCGGGCCAAAATAGGATGTTTCATTCAAAATCATTCTGTTTGCCATACCTGACCAGCTCCTTTTCTTTTTTTTCATTATATCACTGCCAATGGCAAGATACAATCTATTTTTTGTTTCAAAATTGTAAATAATCCAAAAAAGCCGCCGTCTCAACGTGGGACGGCGGTTCTTTTACAGGTTTAGGGAAATATGGCGGGGCAGGCCGTCCACATAGATGGGGGCTAGCTCCTCCTGGATGAGCGGCCGGGCGTACCGGATAAATTCGTCAGTCACATAGGTGCCGTCTGGGGTAATCCAACCGCGCGGCACCTGTTTTTCTAAATTTGCCACTTCCTTTACCGGGCACAGCCGGGTGACGCATTGGTAGGGATGGTTGCCTGTGCGGTGCAGGGCGACCATTTGGCCGGTTTTTCCGTCAAAAGCAGCCTGCACGGCTGCGCTGCCTGCCTGGAACGCCTCGGCTGCGTCGGTGCGGCTTATCAAATGCCCGGCGCACCGCTGTAAGGTTGAGAGTTCAACAGCGCGGGTTTTGCAGCCCAGGCGGCTGGCAACCTGGCTGGACAGGTACCGCGCTGCGCCCGCCAGGTATTTGTGGCCGAATGCATCCACCTTCAGCGCTTGATCTGCCTGTTCGCACACATACCGGCCGTCCGCCAAACGGATGCCCTCGCTTACGGCGACCACCACCGAATTTTTTTGTTTGTGCAGCGCTTCAATGCGCGAAAGAAACCCCTCTGTGTCAAAGGGCACTTCCGGCAGATAGATGAGGTCGGCCCCTTCGCAGTCTTCGCCGCGGGCCAGCGCCGCCGCACCGGTCAGCCAGCCGGCATTGCGCCCCATAATTTCCACCAGTGTGACGTTTTTGACGTTGTAAATGATAGAATCGCGGATCAATTCTTTTAACACCACGCCAATGTATTTTGCCGCCGAGCCGTAGCCGGGCGTGTGGTCGGTGGCTACCAAATCATTATCAATGGTTTTGGGGACCCCGATAAAACGGATACCGCTGCCTGTAGCATCGCCGTAAGCGGCCAGTTTTGCAATGGTGTCCATACTGTCGTTGCCGCCGATATAAAAGAAATACCCAATGTCCAGCTGCTGCAAAATATCCAGCAGCTTCCGGTAAGGCGTATCGTCTGCCGCTGCATCAGGCAGCCGGCAGCGGCAGCTTCCCAAAAAGCTGGAGGGGGTGCGTTTTAAAAGCTCGATGTCCAAATCGTTTTTGAGCACCTGTCCCAGGTCTACCACCCGTTTGCCCAGCAGGCCGTCTACGCCATGCACCATGCCATAGACGGTTTTTGCGCCCAGCCGTTTGGCCGCCTGGAATACCCCGGCCAGGCTTGCGTTGATGACAGATGTTGGCCCGCCCGATTGCCCAACGATGACATTTTTTCCCATTGCTTATTACACTCCTTTGTTTTGTGCCCGCGCACGAAAAACCCCTGCCCATTGGCAGGGGTTTTTGCTATGCCTGGCGGTCAATGATGGCAAATTTGATTTCGCCGCCGGCTGCCACTTTGCCGTCTACCGTGGCGGTTGCCCTGGCGGTCCCAATCCCCATTTTCATAGAGATGATCTCTGCTTCCAGCTGCAATACGTCGCCCGGTACAATCTGCCTGCGCCATTTGAATTTGTCCGCGCCGACAAACACGCCGATTTTACCGCGGTTTTCTTCTTTGGATAATATGGCGACCGCACCCACCTGCGCCAGCGCCTCCATAACCAGTACGCCCGGCATAATGGGCATACCGGGGAAATGGCCTTGGAAAAAGGGCTCGTTGATGGTGACGTTTTTGATGCCGACGGCGCGCACACCTTCTTCCATTTCCAAAATTTTATCCACCAATAAAAATGGATAGCGGTGGGGGATAATCTTTTGAATTTCGATGTTGTCCAGCATATAATTCCTCCTAAATTTTATGGTTGCACGGCCGGTCAGCGCTGGGATTTTTTGAGCGCGCGCATGGCGCCCAGCGCTTTCCCGGTACCGCGCGCCACACAGCTAATGGCGTCGTCTGCCACAGTGACATCCAGACCGGTTTCTTTTGACAAAAGCCGGTCTAGGCCGCTGATGAGCGCCCCGCCGCCGGTCAGCACCATGCCTTTGGCGCTGATGTCGCCGATCAGTTCCGGCGGTGTGCGTTCCAGCACCCCTTTTACGGCGTCTACAATGGCGGCGGCCGCTTCTTCCAGCGCCTCGAGGATTTCCTCTGACGAAACCTGCACCACCACCGGCAGCCCAGAGACCAGGCTGCGGCCCTTGACGTCGGCGACATTGGGTGTTGCTTTGGGATACACGCACCCGATTTCTTTTTTGACCTCTTCGGCGGTGCGTTCGCCAATGACCATACTGTGTTTTTTGCGGATATAGCGGATAATCGCCTGGTCAAATTCGTCGCCGGCCACTTTGATGGAATCGTGTACCACCATGGAACCCAGGGATATAACGGCAATGTCGCTGGTGCCGCCGCCGATATCTACCACCATGCTGCCGCTTGGCTTCGCGATGTCCAGCCCTGCGCCGATGGCGGCGGCGATGGGTTCTTCAATAAGATAGGCCGCCCGTGCGCCCGCGCCGGTGGTTGCGTCGATGACCGCCTTTTTTTCCACTTCAGTCACCACGCATGGGATGCACACCACCACACGCGGCTTAAAAAACGATTTGCTGCATACCTTATCCAAAATATACCGGATCATCAGTTCGGTAGACTGGTAGTCGGAAATCACACCGTCCCGCAGCGGCCGGATGACCGTGATACCGGCCGGATTCCGTCCAATCATCCTCTGCGCGTTTTCCCCAACGGCAAGCAGCCGTTTGCTTGCCGTATCAACCGCTACCACCGAAGGCTCGTGCATCACAATACCGTGATCTTTGACATAGACCAGGATGCTGGCCGTTCCCAGGTCAATGCCGATATCCTGTGAAGAGAACATTTGACACCCCCCAATCCTTTAAATTCGATTGATATAGTAACATTATACCGTGTTTTATAGAAAAATCAATAGAAAGCGGCGAAAATTGTCAAATATTCCTGTGTCACACCTGATTTTCTATTTGAATACAATGGATTGGGCCTGTTTTTGCAAAAACCGGGCCTGATAGAAAGGGGACGACGGCATGGATAATTGCTTGATTGTTTTTGCGTCCATCACCACTGCAAACGGTGTGCGGCAGATGCTTGCCCGCAGCGGGATGACGTGTTATGTAGTACAGACGCCGCGGTTGCTGCCGGTCTCCGGGTGCAGCTACAGCGTCAAGGTAAAAGCGGCCGATTTGGACAAAGCGTGGGCGCTGGTGCAGACAATGGGCGTTTATACCAAAGGGGCTTTTTCAGAAAGCAGTTATACCAAATTGAAATGAGGCGGTGAAAAGATGGTTTATCTGGACAACAGCGCAACATCGTGGCCAAAGCCAAAAGATGTGCCGGCGGCCATGGCCGCCTGTTTAAACCGGTATGGCGCCAATCCCGGGCGGTCGGGCCACCGGATGTCGATGGAAGTGAGTGCAAAGGTGTATGATTGCCGTTGTGCGGCGGCGGAGCTGTTTGGGCTTGACGACCCCGCGCGGGTGATATTCACCTGTAACGCCACCGAAGCGCTCAATCTGGCCATCAAGGGGATGGCAGCGCCGGGCGGCCATGTGATTATCACTTCCATGGAGCACAATTCAGTCATCCGGCCGCTGTCGGCGCTGTCGGATGCGGGTGTGGAGGTAAGTGTGGCACAGGCCAATATTTATGGCTATGTCCGGCCCGAGGCAGTGAGGACGCTTATCCGTCCCAACACCTGCCTGATTGTTATGACGCATGTATCCAATGTGTGCGGTACCGTCAACCCCATCCGGGAAATTGGGGGACTGGCAAGCGCGCACAATATCCCGTTTTTGGTGGATGCGGCGCAGAGCGCTGGGATTTTGCCCATTGACATGGAACAAGACCACATCAGCCTTTTGGCGGCGGCAGGGCACAAGGCGCTTTACGGTCCGCAGGGGACGGGGCTGCTGTGCCTGGGGAAAGGCGTTTTGCCCCGGCCGCTCAAAGAGGGCGGGACAGGCAGCTATTCGGAAAATTTGTACCAGCCGCAGGAGCTTCCTGACCGGTATGAGAGCGGTACCTTAAATGCGGTGGGTATCTGCGGGCTGCTGGAAGGGCTGCGGTTTATCCGCCGGGTGGGGCAGGACGCCATTTTGGAACATGACCTCCTGCTGACAAAGCAGTTCCTGGAAGATTTATCGGTCATCCGCGGTGTGCGGGTACATGGGTATCTGCCGCTGGCAAACCGCATCGGCGTGGTGTCGGTGACTGTGGATGGGGCTGATTGTGTGGAAGTGGCCGCACGGCTGGACGAACAGTATGGCATTGCCTGCCGTGCAGGGTTTCACTGCGCCTTCCCTGCACATCAGACGCTGGGCACCGAAAAAACCGGGACGGTGCGGCTGAGCATCGGTGCGTTTAATACGCCGCGCCAGCTCAAAACCGCTGCCCGTGCCATTGCGGAAATTGCCGCGGGGAAAGCGCAATAGGGCACAGCCCCGCAAAAATGCGGGGCGGTACATATGAAAAAGTATTAGAACCTATCTTTGCCGTTTATGCCTATTTGCATCCGCTATCCCCTTGCAGCAGCATATCCCCTATTTGGAATACGTCGCCTGCGCCCATGGTGATGACAATATCGCCTGGTTTGGCATGGGCGCGGATATAGTCGGCAATGGGCGCAAAGCCTTGGATGTAGACCGCGCCCGGCACCAGGTCGGCCAAATCCTTGGAGCTTACCAGTCCAGTGTCCGGCTCGCGCGCGGCATAGATATCCGCCATAATCAGCCGGTCGGCGGCCGTTAAGGCGTCGGCAAACTGGTGCAGCAGCGCCTTGGTGCGGGTGTAGGTATGCGGTTGGAAAATGCACCATACCGTGCCGGCATGCATTTGCTTGGCGCTGGCGAGCGTGGTGGCAATTTCGGTGGGGTGGTGGGCATAGTCGTCAATGAGCAAAACGCCGCCTCCAAAGGTCCCCCGGCGTTCAAACCGCCGTTTGGCCCCGCCAAACCGTTCCAGTCCCCGCAGTACTGCGTCCGCATCTGCCTGCAAAAACAGCATGGCCGCCGCTGCGCACAGGGCGTTGGACAAGTTGTGCGCGCCGGGGACGCTGAGCTTTGCCCGGCCAATCTGCTTGCCCTGCCAGCAGAGGGTAAAGGCTGCGCAGCCGTCTGTGCCGTAAGCAACATCCTGCGCGGTGCAGTCGGCCTGGCACAGCCCCGCTGTAATCACCCTGCCGCGCGCGTGCTTTGCGGCGCGCAGGCAGTTGGGATCGCCGGCGTTGATGACCACTGCGCCGTTTTCGGGCGGCAGCGCCGCAAAGTCGGAAAAAGCGCTGATCACATCTTCTAAATCGCGGTAATAATCCAAATGGTCGGCCTCAATATTTAAAATGATGCTCAAAAATGGTTGGAATTTCAAAAAATTGCGCTTGTATTCGCATGCCTCGGTTACCAGGCAGCCGCTGTGCCCCACCCGCAGGTTGCCGCCTAAAATATCCAGCTCGCCGCCCACCATGGCCGTCGGGTCAAAGCCAGCCTCCAGTAGCATATAGGTCAGCATGGAGGTAGTGGTGGTTTTTCCGTGGGTACCGGCCACTGCAATGCTTTTGGGGTAGTGCTCCATAATGCGCCCGACCATATCGGCGCGCTCTACCAGCCGGATGCCCTTTTCCTTTGCGGCCAAAAGCTCCGGGTTGTCGGGCGCAATGGCTGAGGTAAACACCACGATATCTGGATTGGTGATATTTTGCGCAGCGTGCGGGATGGCAATTTCGGCGCCCAGCTCCCGCAGCTCCTCTATAATTTTGGTATCGGTGATATCTGAGCCGGATACCCGTACCCCGCGCCGCAGCAAAATTTTAGCCAGCGCGCTCATGCTGATGCCGCCGATGCCGATAAAGTGGATGTGTATTGGTGTCTGAAAGTCTATCTTGTACATTTTCTCTACCTCTGTTCTTATAAAATACCGCGCGCGGATACGCACGCGCATGGTGATCTTCTATATGTCTCCGTTAGTATACCGCAGGAAAAACGGGGATTCAAGTGTTTCTCAAAAGTGACTTTTGTTCAGAAAGACGAAACAATGCTGAAAAATGCCGGAAAATCTTATCCTATAAAGGCAGTATGTATATAAAAATGGAAAT
>CALGRC010000116.1 GCA_937959315.1 uncultured Clostridia bacterium
AGGATATGTCCATCTTATCATACATACTATGTAAAAAAATGTAAAATTATAACATGCCAAAAAATTATTTTGTGGAAAGATTTTTCTAAATGGGACTTGCATTGTGCAGGAATTTGTGTTAATATAATAAATACGTTTGAGAACAAGTCGGGATTTGGAGGTGCTTTTACATGTGGACGACCATTTTAACCGTTGTGCATATAATCCTTGCAGTTATTCTAATTGCAGTGGTTTTGCTGCAGTCCGGCAAACAGGCTGGCTTGTCCGGCGCTATCAGCGGCGGCGCGGAAACTTTTTTTGGAAAAAATAAAGCGCGCACGATGGATGGTATGTTATCGCGCGCAACGACGGTTGTTGCATTGCTGTTTATTTTAACGTCGATTGGTTTGGCGCTGCTTATGAAATTTGCTTAAAATTTACCGGTATGGAAATAAAAACGCTTTCCTATAAAAAGGAAAGCGTTTTTGTATTTCCTGCTAGGAACGCAGGACTTCCCGGATTCTGGCTTTTCCATAATTGTCTAGCCGGGTATAGGGGAGTGTGTTTTCTGCCAGCAGCTTGTAGAGCTGTGCAAAATCGGGCGGGAGCTGTGCAAGCGCTTTTTTGTGGCGTTTTAAGGCGCCGATATCTTCCGTTGCAATGGGGCCGCCTAAGGTATCGCTGATATTGGCGGCACAGATGGCGGGACAAATGCTGTTTGTGAGCAGCGGTTCAAAGGGCGTAAAATTTTGAATCCCTACCGAGCGGAGCATGTCGCGTCCCATACCGATGAGCGTAACGGTAAAGGTTGCCATGAACGACAGCGCCAGGTGGTACCGGTATTTCTGTTCGTTGGTAACGGAAAAGGCATCGATGGAATGCCGCTGCAATTCTTCTTGGAATTCTGCTGCCCGCGGGCCGCTCCCTTCTATGACAAAGGCAAGGTGTTCCGGCGCCTCTTTGCTGTGAAAGACGTATGGCGGGTGCATGGACAGGCAGGTAAGTTCTTCATCGCCGGAAATATTTAAAAAACCGCCTGGATAGGATTCGCTCATGTGGCATAGGATTTTCCCTTTGATATCCCGTTTCCCTAGGGCGATTGCATATTTACGGATGGCGTCATCCGAGGTGGATATGACAATGGCATCATTTTTTTCAATAAGTTCTTCTAATGTAGGAAATGCTTTTGTGTCTGTTTTGACTGCTGAATCGACAGCAGATTCCAGCCTGCGGCTGTGGAAGCCGGTCACTTCCAGCCCGTTGTTTTTTAAAAAGCCGGCAACCGCTGTACCAGCCTTGCCTGCGCCAATAAAACCAATTTTCAATCTTCATCACTCCTGCTTTTCTTGCGGTTTTTCTTATAAAATACCATAAACGGTTTGGTTTTACAAGTAAATACGGGGATAAATGAAAAAAATCAGCGAAAAATGGCTTGACATCAGCTATTAAAAATTATAAAATACTATACGTGTTTGGTTGTCCGGATCATAGGGCCATCAGGTTCCATAAGACAAGGGGGGGATGGAATGGCAGTCAAATACATATTTGTCACCGGCGGGGTGGTTTCCGGCCTTGGAAAAGGCATTACGGCGGCGTCGCTGGGGCGGCTGCTCAAAGCGCGCGGCCACCGTGTCACCATTCAAAAATTTGATCCCTACTTAAATATAGACCCAGGGACCATGAGCCCATATCAGCACGGGGAGGTGTTCGTTACCGACGACGGGGCCGAAACCGATTTGGATTTGGGGCATTACGAGCGGTTTACCGATGAAAATTTGAGTGTAAACAGTAATGTGACAACTGGGAAGATTTATTGGTCAGTTTTGACGAAAGAGCGCCGGGGCGATTACCTTGGCGGTACTGTGCAAGTGATACCCCATATTACCAATGAAATCAAAGAACGGGTGTACCGCGTGGCAAAGCATACCGATACCAATATTGTCATTACTGAAATTGGCGGTACGGTCGGGGATATTGAAAGCACCCCGTTTTTAGAAGCCATCCGGCAGGTAGCGGTGGAAGTGGGCAGGGAGAACTGCCTGTACGTCCATGTGACGCTTGTCCCATACCTTCCTATGTCGGGCGAAATGAAATCAAAGCCCACGCAACACAGCGTAAAAGAACTGTTGGGGCTCGGGATCCAGCCGGATGTGATTGTTTGCCGGTCAGAGCTTCCGCTCACCGACGAATTCCGCGAAAAGCTGGCGCTGTTTTGCAATGTTAAGCCGGAAGCGGTCATTGCAAATTTGGATGCGCCCATCTTATATGAAGTGCCCCTGATGCTGGAGAAAGCAGGGCTGGCAAATGTTGTTTGCCGCCGGCTGCAGTTGGATGATACAGAACCTGATTTAGAGGAATGGCGCAGCTTGGTAGAACGTGCCAAGCATTTGGAAGGCAGCGTCAAAATTGCATTGGTCGGTAAATATGTCGCATTGTATGACGCCTATTTGAGCATTGTAGAGGCGTTAAAGCACGGCGGGATTGCCAATGGCGTCGATGTCGAAATCAAATGGATTGACTCGGAGATTTTAAATGACGGCAATGTGGATTCCCTGCTGGCAGATGTGGATGGCATTTTGGTGCCGGGAGGGTTTGGCGACCGCGGTATTGAAGGGAAAATCTATGCCATTTCGTATGCGCGGACAAACAATATCCCGTTTTTTGGTATTTGCTTGGGTATGCAGCTGTGTGTGGTAGAATATGCACGCCATGTGCTGCACATGGAGGGCGCAAACAGCACGGAGCTGGACAGCGCGACTGCCTATCCGGTCATTGATATTATGCCAGACCAGAAAGACATTGAAGATATGGGCGGCACTATGCGGCTGGGCCTTTATCCGTGCAAATTGGCGGAGGGCAGCCGGTGCGCGTCGCTGTTTGGCGAAGAGCTTATCTACGAGCGGCACCGCCACCGGTATGAGGTGAACAACCGGTTCCGCCATGCGTTTATTGACGGCGGGCTGGCTGTAGCCGGGACTTCGCCGGACGACAAGCTGGTAGAAATTGTTGAACTGCCAAAGCACAAGTGGTTTGTTGGGGTGCAGTTCCATCCGGAATTTAAATCCCGGCCCAATAAACCCCACCCATTATTTCAGGATTTTGTGCGGGCGGCTGCTGAAAAATAGTGTTTAGCAAAAATGCAAAGCGGAGCCGGAACCAACTTTACATTTTTGTTACAACAATAAAATGTGCATTGACGATTGCAGGATACAATGCTATAATCAATGCATGGCTGGAATATTCATTCTGGCGCAGTGTTGAGTTGTATGTGAAAGAGATGCAACTTAAACACGACAAATCAAGTTATCTCTTTCAAAACAATACATTATATTAAGGGAGGATTTGAGAGCTATGAAGAATCTCAAAAAGGTATTCGCACTCGTTGTAGCATTTTCCATGATGCTCAGCGTCGTCGCCTTTGCGGCCTATCCGGACGTAACCGACGAAACGCCGTATGCGAGTGCCATCACCACGCTGACGGCTCTGGGCATTGTCAGTGGTGACGACCAGGGGAATTTCAATCCCGACAGCACCATCACACGTGCTGAATTCACAAAGATTGTTTGTGAAATTCAGAACATGGGTGGCGAAGGCAACAAAGGTGCAACTGCATTCACCGATGTACCGGCTGACCACTGGGCTTCCGGCTACATCAATTTCGCCAGCAGCATGGGTATCATCAATGGTATGGGCGATGGCACCTTCAATCCGGAAGGACCTGTTACATATGAACAGGCTGTGAAGATGCTGGTTGCAACTCTGGGTTATGAGCCGATGGCTGCGAGCATGGGCGGTTATCCGACCGGCTATCTGGCAATCGCTCAGCAGAGAGGCGTTTTGAAAAGCATCACTGCTCCGGCCAGCACAGACGCTGCTACCAGAGGGTTGATTGCACAGATCACCTACAATGCGCTGGATGTTCCGATGATGGTTCAGACAGGCTTTGGCAGTGACATTACCTATGAAGTGCAGGATGGCTCCAACTATACTGCGCGTACCACGCTGCTGACCAGCAAGCTGGACGTTGCGAAGCTCGCCGGTGAAGTTGTAGCAAACGAAAAGGTTTCTTATGTTTCCAATTCCAGCACGCCTGCAAAAGACGGTTATATCAAGTTCCGTGCAGACGAGAACTTCAAAAACACCGACGATACATGGCAGATTGGAAGCTCCACTTCCAACACCAGAACCTTTGATTTCGCAGTTGGCGAAACCAATGCAAGCGACCTGCTGGGCTTCCGCTGCGTTGCATATGCACGCGAGGTTGCCAGCAACGACTTCGAGCTGGTTGCTATCGTTCCGGAAGAGGGCAAAAACAACACTCTGACCATCGATATGGCAGATATTGATGATGGCGATCGTTTTGTAATCGGCGCTGATATACCTGCAAGCGAAGGCGGCCCGACAGATACTTATAAGCTCGCTTACTTTGAAAGCGACGATGCCCGTCGTTCCACGCAGGTTGACCTGACCTACCAGAATGACGGCAGCAACAATGAGTTTGTAGTTATCTGGAACAACCAGAATGGTTATCAGGGGAATAGCAATATCGCTTCCTTGCGGCAAATCAAACAGAGCGTTTCTTCTTTGGCTGCCCGCTTGACCATGGTTGACTGGAACAACGATGATTTGTATGATTTGATTAAGGTTGACGCTTACGACCATGTGGTTGTTGATGAAGTTGATGCTGAAGAAGGCATCATCCGCACCATGGGCGGTTACCGCATTGACCTGCAGCTGGATGACAGCGATGTCAATGTGACTATCAGAGACGTTGACGGCAATGCAGTTGAACTGGATTCCATCGCACAGAACGATGTTCTGGCAATCATCTCTGATGCAACCGGCAAGCTGAGAGCTGGCAACTTCACCACCATGGATATTACCGTTCTGAAAGCTGATACCAACATGATCAGCGGTACGGTAACTGAGAAAGACGCAAGCTCCGACAGCACCAAACAGACTGTTGCAATCGACGGCGAAAGTTATACGCTGTCCAATGCAAGCAGCTCGAGCGTCACTTACATTTCCGGTCTGGAACGTCTGGACGTCAGCAGCGAAGGTGTATTCTACCTCGGCATTGACGGCAAGATCTTTGACTGGGATGGCAGCAGAGCAGCAAGCGGCGAGTATGGTGTCATTCTGGCAGCTGGCGACAACGGCGGTACCTTTACCGATTCGATTGCTGTCAAGCTGCTGACCACTGGCGGCATTGCAACCTATGAAATCACTGACAGAATTAAAATCAAAGCAGCATTTGGTGTAAACAAGGATAACACTCGGTACTATACCACGGAGTCCTTTGATATTGAAATGGACAGCACTGATTCCAGCAATATCTTGGATGCAGAGGCATTTGATGGGACCAACTTCGATTCGCTGATTGATGAAGATACCAATGCATTTGATTTCTTCGCAGAGGCATTCCCGGAAATCAAATCGGTCACCGATCAAGATGCAACACAGCTGGTTACCCGCTTTGTCAAGTACAAAGTCAATTCCAACGGCACCATCACCGAGATTATGCCGGCTTCCAATGCACAGGGTTCCTCCTTTGCAGAGACCTTTGACAGCTCGCTGAGCACTGATCAGTTGGCAGATCCGACGAATCCGGATAAACTTACTCTTGGTAGTCTCTCTGGTGAATACAGAGCCAGCACCAATCGTCTGTGCGGCGATTACCTGACCGACGATACGGTTGTGTTCAGCATCAACACCAACCAGCTGACCAACAGCAAAGTGCTGTCGGTAAGCTCGCTGGCTGATGAAGGCACCTATAATGCAGTCATGTTCGATGAGTTGGATGATGGGTACGGCGCAGTGCTGCTGCTGGGCGGCTCCACCACCTTCACCACCGAGAACGGCATGGCGATTGCTACCCGCGTATCCACTGCTGTTGACGAAAACGGCGACGATATCGTCAGAGTCACCTATGTACAGAACGGCGACAGCGAAGAAAAGGTTGTCACCTTCAACGAAGATTCCTACAATGATGAAGATTACAGCAGTGCTGAATTTGATACTCTGAGCCAGGGCTCTGTGTTCCTGTATCAGGCAGACGCCAACGGCCTGGTAGATACCTACGCGGTTATCGGCCACATTTCCAATTCTTCCAGCACACCGTTTGTGTTTGCAGATCCGGATTTGGAAGGCTATCCGTTTGACGCAGGCTCCAACGACACCGCTTCCTTCCGTTTGGGTTACCTGAACCGGACCATGAGCGGCAACCGTGTAGAGATTGTATTTGGTGATGGTACTACCGCAACCTATAAGATTGACGGCGGCGTCAACGAATACTTCTACAACAATGCGAACAGCAACAATGTCCGCGTTGAGGTTGGTTCCTTCGAGTCTGGCGATGTGACCGAGCTGATTGAGGATGAAGATAACAACACCGCAGAAGTCAGCTACGTGCTGGTCCGTTATCTGAATCAAGATGAGCTGGTGGATATCTACTCCTTCAACGATCGTTATACCATCAAATATTAATCAAGACAACGTAACACAAGAAAGCTACAGCGGAAGCTGTAGCTTTCTTTTTTTCTTATTTTTTACATTTGCCCGCTGCCTCTTGACTTTCCCTGGCACAGTTGATACAATAAAGCTAACATGGAAATTGGGAGGTGGGCGGGTTTTATACCCTCAGCGTTATGGAACATACCATTTTGGTTGTGGATGACGAAAAACCGATTGTCGATATTTTAAAACTGAATTTAGAAAAGAACGGCTTCTCGGTCTTGACCGCCTATGACGGTGAACAGGCTGTTGCTGTTGCCGCCCGGGAACATCCCGATTTAATACTGCTGGATGTGATGCTGCCCAAAATGGACGGTTTTCAGGTGTGTCAAAAAATTAGGGAAACCTTAGCAACCCCTATCATTATGCTGACTGCCCGTGAGGAAGAAGTGGATAAGGTATTGGGACTAGAGCTAGGCGCGGACGACTATATGACCAAGCCCTTTAGCCTGCGGGAGCTGATGGCCCGGGTAAAAGCCAATCTGCGCCGGACGCAGCTGGCGTTTGGCGAGGGCCAAGGCAGCAATGTGCTCAAATATGGCGATTTGGAAATTGATTTGGAACGGTACGAGGTTAAAAAGCGCGGTGAGGTCGTGGAACTCACCTACCGTGAATTTGAGCTGTTAAAGTATTTGGCCAGCCAAAGAGGAAAAATATTTTCTCGTGAAACATTGCTCAATAAAGTGTGGGACTATGAATTTTATGGTGATGTACGCACGGTTGATGTCACCATACGTCGGCTGCGCGAAAAAATAGAAGATAATCCCAGCGAACCCAAGTATATTATTACAAAGCGGGGCGTGGGATATTATTTTGGTAGCGACGATGTTTAAAAGTATCCGCTCTAAAATCGTCATTATGTTCGTGCTGCTCACCGTTTCGCTGATGATTGTGGTGGGCACTTTTATGACCAGTAGTACCGATTCCTTTTACCATGAGGAATTTATGGCACTCATGCATAATGTCTTCACCGATACCGATATCCGGCAGCTAGAAGATACCATGCGGCAGGATAATGATTTGTCCAAGCTGTTTGACAATATTGAAGCGCATTCGGGACAAATTGGCATCGATTCCTTCCGGAATCTTTATATTCTGGACGGGAAAACTGGCAGAGCGATTGATGAGTACAGCACTAATCAGGATTTGGCAAGCTCGCTGGAGGTGTCGCCTAATATTATTGCCGCTATGCGGGGCCGGACCGGCGATGTCATCAATGTCAATGCCAAATATATGGATTTTGCTGTGCCGTTGAAGGACACGGATGGTTCTGTCCGCTATATTGTATATGTCAAGGACAGCAAAGAGGAAACCAATACCATTTTAAAGAAGATTTTTCAAATTATGTTCCAGGCGCTGGTATTGGGGCTGGGGCTGTCGGTGGTATTCGGCGTGATTTTATCGCGTACCATCATTTCGCCTATTTTTTCATTGACGCGGAAAGCGGAAAAAATATCGTCGGGCGACTTTGGGGAAACGATTGATGTACAGTCTTCAGATGAAATCGGGCGGCTCACGCAGACGTTTAACGACATGTCCTCGGAACTGCGGGAGACGCTGCGTGCCATTCAAAGTGAAAAAGATAAGCTTGAGACCATTTTGCTTTATATGACAGATGGCATTATCGCGTTTGACGCAACGGGCGCAGTGCTGCACATCAATCCGACAGCACGGCAAATGCTGCAATTGGATGGAAAAGAGGGGCTCCGGTTTGCATCGATCTTTGACGGGGAAGATATCAGCTTGGCGCAGTTAACCTTTTTGGAACACAACCGCAGCAGGGAATATGAAATGACGCGCAATGGGCGGGAGCTGAAATGTTACTTTGCCACATTCCAGACCAATGATGCGGCAAGCGGGATTGTGGTGGTGCTGCAGGATGTGACCGAACAGCAGAAGCTGGACAATGCCCGGCGGGAATTTGTTGCCAATGTGTCGCACGAACTGCGCACGCCGATTACAGCGGTGAAAAGCTATGCGGAAACGATGCTGTACGAATTGCATGAAAATGAATTTGATAAAGATGAATTTATGACTTTTTTGCAGGTCATCAATGATGAATCTGATCGGATGACACGGCTGATTAAGGATTTGCTGCTTCTGTCCCGGCTGGATTACAACCAGATGAAAGGGAAAAATGAGCAGTTTGACCTAGCTGGCCTGATAGAGAGCCTGGTGAAAAAACTGGAAATTTCAGCAAAGGAAAAGGCACAAACGCTGACCTATGAACGTATCAATGCCCTGCCGGTATTTTACGGGGACAAAGACCGGATTGCACAGGTTTTGGTGAACATCTTATCCAATGCCATCAAATATACACCAGAAGGCGGGAGCATCACTGTAACGTCGCTGTGTATGTATGAATCGGCGTATATCAAAATAAAAGATACGGGGATTGGCATCCCGGCGGAAGATTTGAACCATATTTTTGAAAGGTTTTACCGGGTGGATAAAGCGCGTTCGCGGCAACAGGGCGGTACAGGCTTAGGCCTTGCCATTGCAAAGGAAATTGTTACGTCAGCCGGCGGGGAAATTACCATTCAGAGCCAGTTGGAAAAAGGGACAGAAGTGGTTGTGAAATTGCCTATTTTACAGCCGCCGGATACAAAAGTTCCAACTTGTTAAGGGATTTTAAACTGATTGTAAACAAACTGTAACATCAGTATAGTATAATGATACTATATGAAATATGAAAATGGGATGGTTCTGCTTTTCATATGATAGAATTTTATCTGTGTGCGTGTGTGCATGGGGAATGGGGTGTTTGCTATGAAACGATGGACTGCCAAGCTGGCCGGGGCGCTCGCCGCCTTGTGCGTGGTTTGTGCATTGCCGGTGCTCGGCTTTGCGTCGCCTGAAACCTTGCGTGCCTCGTATGGCGGCAACTGTAGCTGGCTGCTGGATGTGAAAAACCCGGAGGGGCCTGCAACGTCAACTTCTAATTCTGTTTGCGTAATTTCCGCTGTGGGAGTTGAAGGGACTACGGTTACTTTGTATTCTTACAATGCCGCTACCAGCTTGTATGAAAAAATTTATGCAGACGGGGTGCCGCTGGAAGCGGTCATTGGCGCAAGCGGGCTGTATGCGCAGCAGATTACGCTGCACGATGGGATGAATAAAATTATGGTTACAGGAACCAACGGCGCAAATGAAGAAGTTATCCGGCTGGATATCAATGTGTTAGGCGCAGGGTTTTTGGATAAAATCAAGTCGTTTACTGTCAATTTTGGTTTTTAATG